>NZ_JBEYFC010000402.1:0-8347 GCF_040634175.1 Streptomyces sp. NPDC007162 | reverse complement strand
TGCGTACCCTGCCCGCCGGGCCCGCGGTGCGCGTCCGGCACGCGTACGTCCGGGACGTCGGCCGGGACGGGCTGGGAACGGTGCTGGAGACCTGCGCGTACGGAATCAGGGCCGACGAGACGTGGGGGCTGGTCCTGCTGACGTCCTGGCAGGCGCTGGCCCACACGGACGCCCTGTGCGAGCTGACCGACGAACTGGCGGAGACGGTCCGGGTCACGGCCTGACCGGGCCGCCGGGCCGGTCCGCGACCTGAGCCGGTAGGCCGGGCTCCCTGGCCGGCCCGGCAACTCGGCCTGTATGTCGCGCCGTTCGGTGTCGCGGAACCAGCGCCGGCCCTGGACCCGGTGCGCCGCGCCGGTCGCGAAGGACGCCGGGGCGCGTGCCACGAGCTCCTCGCCCTCCGGGGGTTGCCAGGAGTGGCGCTGCGGCACGGTCACGGTCGGTCCTCCCCAGGGTGGTTCACGGCGGCGGAGTCCGTCGTCGGGCCGGGTGATCCGTGATCCCGGTCGGGCCGGCGTCGGAAACCGGCCGTCGGCGTGAGCGCTTTGTGCAGGCCTGATGGGCGCACGGCACGGGGCCGGGTGCGGACCGGCCACGAGCAGGGTGCGGGGGATTCACCGGCGCACACCTTCGGATCCCTTGATGCGTCCCCATTCCCAACCGCCGTCCGGGTCACCGCCGTTGCAGTTCGCAACGACGATTTCGGTGAGGTCAAGGAGTCCGGACGCGCCTTGAGGGGCTCATGTGCGGCTGATACGGTGCGATCGCTTGACACGCACCCCGCGGCCGAGTATTTGGCCGATTCGGGGTGATTGGTGTGGAGTGTCCGCTCTCGCTGTGCCGCCAGGCAGGGTGACGGGCGTTGACAGGTTTTCAGAGTTCTGGACAGACACTGTCTTGGCTGTAACGGGGAGCGGTTGCGTGAAGATCCAAGAGCGTACGGGGGCGGGTGCCGGTCGTTCCGCCGGTCCGGCTCAGCCTTCGGTCGGGGACCGTCTTCCCACCGCGCCCCGCGAGCGCAAGCCCGCGCTGGCCGCGCTCGCGGTGCTGCTGATCCTGCTCGGCGCGCTGGGTGCGACGACGCTCGTGCTGCAGGCCGGCAACAGGATCGAGGTCATCAAGACGACCGCCGACATCCAGCCCGGCGAGTCCGTCAACAAGGACAACGTCACGTCCGTGCTGGTCGCCGCCGATGACAGCATCAACTACGTCAAGTGGTCCCAGCTCGGCAGCCTGGAGTCGTACCAGGCCAAGACGACCATCTACAAGGGCACGGTCGTCATGGGGCAGATGTTCGACAAGGGGAGCAACCTCTCCGCCGGTAAGGCCGTGGTCGGCCTTTCCCTCAAGGAGGGCCAGTACCCGGTCGGCCTGAAGAGGGGTGACGTCGTCGCCGCCTACCGCGTCAGCAGCAACGGCTCCTCGACCGGCAGTTCCTCCGGCTCGTCCTCCTCGTCGGGCAACGGCGGCTCCCCCCTCGTCGGCCAGGCCAAGGTCAGCTACGTGCCGGACGGCAAGAACAGCGGCGACCTCGTCGGCAGCACCAACTTCGCTGTCACCCTCACCGTGAACAGCGACGACGCCGCCGCGCTGGCCCAGGCCGCCGCCACCGGCTCGGTCGCCCTCGTCCGTGTCCCCGGCTCCGGCAACGGCAACTAGAAGGCGGCCCGCACCCCATGGCGCTCATCGCAATCGCCGCCGACAAGGGTTCCCCCGGCGTCACCACCGCGGCCGTCGCGCTGGCCGCGGTCTGGCCGCGCCGGGTCCTGCTCGCCGAGGCCGACCCGGCCGGCGGCGACCTGGTCTACCGCAGTGCCGCCGCGCACGGCGGACCGCTGAACCCGAACACCGGCATGCTCTCCATAGCCGCCACCGCGCGACGAGGGCTCGTACCCGACCAACTCTGGGACCACGTACAGCCGTTGAGCGGCGGTCTGGAGGTGCTGGTCGGGCTCGGCATCGCCGAGCACGCCGCCGGGCTCGCCGGGCTGTGGCCCACCCTCGGGCACGCCTTCGCCTCCCTCGCCGACTCCCCGAACGCTCCCGCCGACGTCATCGCCGACTGCGGACGGATCAGTGGCGACACCCCGGCCGTCGAGCTGTTCCCGCACGCCGCCCTGGTCCTGCTCGTCTCGCGCACCGAACCCGAGTCGCTCGCCCGGGTCCGGGACCGTGCCGCCGCCCTCGCCCAGAAGCTGCACGGCGGTCCGCGCGGCGTCGCGGCCCTCGCCACCCCGCTGATCGGCGTCGTCCTGATCGCCGACCCGGCCGGCTCCGGCAAGCTGGTCAACCAGGTCAACGACATGCTCGTACACGCCCAGACCGGAGCACGCGTGGTCGGCACCATCGCCGACGACCCGGCCGGCGCCGACCAGCTGGCCGGCCGCAAGCGCGGGCGCCTCGACAAGTCACTGCTCATCCGCTCGGCCCGCAAGGTCACCGCCGACATCCAGCAGCAGTACGGCGCCACCTGGGCCGTACCGGCGCAGCCGCCCCACGCGGGGGCCGGCCGATGACCGCTGTCGACCACCAGTTGGTCAAGCGGTTCCGGCAGGACGCCGGCGACCGGATCGCCGAGCAGCGCCGCCAGGACCAGGCGGCCGGTGTGACGCCGATGTCCACCGAGGACGAACGCCAGTACGCCCGCGCGGTCATAGCCCAGATCCTGGAGGAGTACGCCCGCTCCGAGATCAACGCCGGGCGCACCCCGCTGGACGCGGAGACCGAGGAGCAGTACGCCGCCGCCGTGCACGCCGCGCTGTTCGGCGTGGGACGGCTGCAGCCGCTGCTCGACGACCCCGAGGTCGAGAACATCGACATCAACGGGTGCGACCAGGTGTTCGTGGGGTACAGCGACGGCCGGGAGGCCAAAGGGGACCCCGTCGCGGAGACCGACGAGGAGCTCATCGAGCTGATCCAGGTGCTCGGCGCGTACTCCGGCCTGTCGTCCCGGCCGTTCGACTCGGCCAACCCGCAGCTCGACCTCAGGCTCCCCGACGGCTCCCGTCTGTCGGCCGTCATGGACGTCACCCGGCGGCCCGCGCTGTCCATCCGGCGCGCCCGCATGGGCAAGGTCTTCATCTCCGACCTGGTCGGCAACGGCACCCTGACGCCCGAGGTCGCGCACTTCATGGCCTGCGCCGTCCGCGCCCGCAAGAACATCATGATCGCGGGCGCCACCAACGCCGGCAAGACGACGCTCCTGCGCGCCCTCGCCAACGAGATCCCGCCGCACGAGCGGCTCATCACCGTCGAACGCGCCCTGGAACTCGGTCTGGACACCTTCCACGACCTGCACCCGAACGTCGTGGCGTTCGAGGAGCGGCTGCCCAACTCCGAGGGGCAGGGCACCATCAGCATGGCGGAGCTGGTCCGGCGCTCCCTGCGCATGAACCCCTCCCGCGTGATCGTCGGTGAGGTCCTCGGCGACGAGATCGTCACCATGCTGAACGCGATGTCGCAGGGCAACGACGGTTCGCTGTCCACGATCCACGCCAACAGCTCCAGCGAGGTCTTCAACCGCATCTCCACCTACGCGCTCCAGGCCTCCGAGCGGCTGCCCATCGAGGCCAGCCAGATGCTGATCGCGGGCGCGGTGAACTTCGTCGTCTTCATCCAGCGGCGCAACAACTACCAGACCGGCGGCCGCCTCCAGCGCATGGTCACCTCCGTCCGCGAGGTCAACGGCGTCGACGGCCGGGTGCTGTCCAGCGAGGTCTTCGCGGAGGCCCACGACGGCCGGGTCGTACCGCATGCGCCCATAGCCTGTCTGGAGGACCTGATGGCCTACGGCTACCAGCCGCACGGGGCCTGGGGGTGACGTGACATGAACCTGGACTCCTTGGGCTCCATGGGCGGGCTCTTCTCGGCCCCGGTCCTCTACGGCCTCGGCTGCGGAGTCGCCGTCGGCGGCGGACTGGCGCTGCTGGTCCTGGCGATCCGCGGCCTGCCCGCCAGGCCCGACCACGAGAAGCAGAAGGCGAACGAACGGGCCGCCGAGCTCATCCGGTTCGCCGGCCGGCGCGGCTCCCTCGCCGCCATCATCGGGCTCGTCGTGCTGCTGCTGACCCGCTGGGCGGTGGCCGGCATCGCCGCCGGTGTCCTCGTCTTCTTCTGGGACAATCTGTTCGGCGGCGCCGCCGAGGAGCGAGCCGCGATGAAGAGGGTGGAGGCACTCGCCTCCTGGACCGAGTCGCTGCGCGACACCATCGCCGGCGCGGTCGGCCTGGAACAGGCCATCCCGGCCTCCGCGCGGGCCGCCGCGCCCGTGCTGCGGCCGCACCTCGACGCCCTCGTCGACCGGCTGCGCGCCCGCACCCCGCTGCCGGACGCGCTCCAGCACCTCGCCGACGAGATCGACGACGCGTCCGCCGACATCATCGTGGCCGCCCTCATCCTCAACGCCCGGCTGCGCGGCCCCGGTCTGCGCCAGGTGCTCGGCGCGCTCGCCAAGTCGGCGCGCGAAGAGGTCGACATGCGTCAGCGCGTGATGGCACAACGCGCCTCCACACGCCGCTCGGTGCAGATCGTCGTGGCGGTCTCGATCGCGTTCGTCCTCGGCCTGTCCGTCTTCAACCGCGAGTTCGTGGCGCCGTACGGCACCGCCGTCGGACAGCTCGTCCTCGCCCTGGTCTGCGCGCTGTTCGCGCTCGGCTTCTGGTGGCTGCGCAAGCTGTCCACCATCGAGACCCCGGAACGGTTCCTGGTCCGCGACCAGTCCTCCGTCCAGTTCGTACGACCGCCCCGCACCGCCCCCGGCCAGCCCGGCCAGCCCGGCCAGGGCGGTCAGCAGTCGCTGCCGACCGAGGAAGGCGTGCGCCGATGAACCTCACGATGCCGATCGTCGTCGGCGTGACCCTGGGGCTCGGCGTCTACGCCCTGATCCGCGCCCTCATGCCGAGCAGGCGCAGCGCCGTCGCCCAGGTCGCCCGGATCGACGCCATGCGGGCCCGCGGCGCCGCCTACGAGTCCGCCCGGGGGACCCAGGACACCGGCAGGCTCGGCTCACTCCGTGCCCAGGTAGGGGACCGGGTCGCCGAGTTCTACCGGCAGCAGGGCTGGGAACAGCGCTCGCTCCGGGCCGACCTCGCCGTCCTGGAGCGCGGCTGGGAGAGGTTCCTCGCGACCAAGGTGCTGCTCGCCGCGGCCGGCCTGGTCTTCGGCCCGTTCCTGTTCGCCGTCGTCTACACGATGGGCTTCGGCCGCAGCCCGGTCATCCCGGTCTGGCTGGCCCTGGCCTGCGCGGCCCTGTTCTTCTTCCTGCCCGACCTGGAGGTACGACGGGACGCGGCCGAGAAGCGCCGGGACCTCAGGCGGGTCATCGGGGCGTACCTCGACCTGGTGTCGATGAGCCTCGCGGGCGGCCGCGGTCTGCCCGAGGCCCTGATGGCGGCCGCCGAGGTCTCCGACGGCTGGGCCAACCAGCGCATCCGCAACGCCCTCGCCGACGCCAGGATCACCGGCGTCAGCCAGTGGCAGGCGCTGGGCGCGCTCGGCGAGGAGCTGGGCGTGGAGGAGCTCAAGGACCTCTCCGCCTCCCTCGCCCTGGTCGCGGACGACGGCGCCAAGGTGCGTGAGTCCCTCGCCTCCCGCGCCGAGACCATGCGGCACCGCGAACTCGCCGAGATCGAGGGCAGCGCGGGCGAGAAGTCCCAGTCGATGCTCGTCGCCCAGCTGCTGCTGTGCGCCGGCTTCCTGGTTTTCCTGATCTTCCCGGCGGCGATGCGGGTGTTCCAGGTGTGAGCTGTTCCAGAGACCTCCGACAACTGCTGATTCGATCGCACGACCAGAGCAACGGGAGAACCCACCATGAACGGACGTAACCTGACCGGGCGGAGCTTCAGCACCGGCATCCCGGCGATGGACTTCCTCGTCACCTTCCTCCAGGCCCGGGTGGCGCGGGCCCGCTCCGGCGAACTCGACCGCGGTGCCTCCGCCGTCGAGTGGGTCATCATCTCCGCGGTCGTCGTCGCGATCGTCGGCGTCGTCGCCGCCATCATCAACGCCGCGCTGAGCGACGGCGCCAACAAGGTCGGCGACTGCATCAAGGGCGCCAGCGCCAGCGGGACCTGCTGACCGGGCCTGCGACGGGGACTGAACGGGGATGACGGGGGTCTTTGTGGACGTGAACGCCTGGCTGCGCCGCCGGGCCGCCGCAGCGCGCGGCGACTCGGGCATGACGGCCATCGAGTTCGTGCTGCTCACCCCCGTCCTCTTCTTCATGATCTTCGCGACCGTGCAGTTCGCGCTGTACTTCTTCGCCGACCACGTGGCCCAGGCGGCGGCCCAGGCGGGCGCCCGCAAGGCCCGTGCCACCGCCGACGCGGAACCCGGCGCCTGGCGCGGCGAGGCCCAGAACGTGGTCGACTCCTACATCAGCCAACTCGGCCCCCAGCTGGTCCTGTCGCCGGACGTGAAGATGATCCAGCCGGAACAGCACACGGTCGGCGTCGAGATCTCCGCCCGCATCCCGACGGTGTTCCCGGGCCTGGACCTGACGGTGCACGCGCAGTCGTCGGGGCCGGTCGAGCGGTTCGTGGAGGACAACTAGTGGTGGACGACCGGAGGACCTCCGGAGCGGACCGAGCGCCGGACGACCAGGGGCTGTCGACCGTCGAGGTCGTCATCCTCGCCCCCGTCATGATCCTGTTCATCCTCGTGCTGGTCGCCTTCGGCCAACTCGTCGACGGGCGGGGCGCGATCGACGGCGCCGCCCGTGACGCGGCCCGTGCCGGGTCCATCCAGAAGGACCACGCCACCGCCATGTCGGAAGCGCAGAAGGCCGCCGACGCGGACCTGTCGGACGTCTGCTCGGGACCGGTCTCCGTCGTGCAGACCAGTGCGGGGTTCGAACCCGACAGCATCTTCACGGTCGAGGTGAGCTGCCAGGTCAGGGGGCTCGCCATGCTGGGCCTGGACATCCCCACGACGCTCACCGCGCGCTTCTCCTCACCGCTCGACCCGTTCCGGAGGGCGGCATGATCCTCGCCGTGCTGCGCAGTTGGTGGACCGCACGACGGCTCCGCCTGGACGACCGGGGTTCGGGCGCCGGCGCGGTCATCATCTTCGCCCTGGTCTTCCTCTCGCTCTCGGCGTTCGTCATCGACGGCGGCCTGTCCATCTCCAAGCGCGAACGCGCCGCCGACATCGCCGAACAGGCGGCCCGTTACGCGGCCCAGGACATCGACCTGGACGCGCTGTACGAGGGGCAGGGCACCGCGCCGATCAACTTCCAGGACTGCGACGCCCGGGTGAAGACCTTCGCCCGCGAGATGGACATGTCCGCCGCGGACGTCGCGGGCACCCACTGCACCGCCGCCGACGCGGAACAGGTGCAGGTCGAGGTCCAGTTGACGTACGAGCCGGTCTTCACAGGCATGTTCTACGGCGGTGCGATCGTGGTGCACGGCCAGGCGACCGCGGAGAACGAGGTCGGCTGAGCGGCCCCGGCGAGCGGGTCACGACGCCGAGGCGGCCCGCGGGACCCGCTGCCCGGACCCCCGGTCACCGCCACCGTCGCCCTTGCCGCCGCCGCCCTTGCCCCGGTCGCCGTCGCCGTGCGGGGGCGGGCAGGGGTCACCGGCGGGCGGGGGCTCCACGGGTACGGGGTCGGTCGGGTCGGTCGGGGGAGTCGGCTCTGTGGGCTCTGTGGGCTCCGTGGGGGGAGTGGGGCTGGTGGGCTCCGTCGGAGGAACGGGGTCCTTGGGGTCGGTCGGCGGAGGCGGGTCCGTCGGTTCTGTCGGTGCCGTCGGGGGAGTGGGGGGAGTGGGGGCGGGGCCGGTGGAGGCGGGTGGTGTCGGCTCGGTTCCTACGGGGGGAGTGGGCGAGGGCGTAGCGGGTGACGTGGGTCCGGTCGTCTCGGGTGGGGTCGTGTTCCCGTTCCCGTTTCCGTTCCTCGCCCCTTCCGAGGGCGTCGTCGTCACGCCCGTACGGGCCTGAGCGGCCGTACCCGTGCTCGTACCGTCTCCGGCATCCCCGTTCCTCGGTACCGCCGGTGCCACGGTCACCGGTGCCTGGGTGAGCGGTGCGTCGGCGACCGGGGTTCGCTGGGCGGTGACGGGGGAGGCGTGGCCGGGGCCGAGGAGCAGTACGAGCGCCACGGCGCCGGCGGCCATCGCGCCGGCGGCGACGGCCATCGGCGCCTTGGTGCCACCGGCGCCCTGCCGTACTCCGTGCAGCAGCCCGCTCCCGCCGCCGTGTCCGCCCGCCGAGGCCCCGGCGGCGGTGAGGGTGAGCAGGAAGCGGCCGGCCGTGCCGCCGACCGCGAAGACCAGGAGGGCGGGGCCGACGAGGGCGGGGAGCCGGTCGTGGGCGGGGTGGAGGTGGGGGGGGCGGGGCGGGGGGGGCG
>NZ_JBEYFC010000401.1:0-8352 GCF_040634175.1 Streptomyces sp. NPDC007162 | reverse complement strand
GCCGCGCTGGAGACGCAGGTGTGGGACCAGGACCTGGGATGGGTCGCGGAGTACCTGCGGGGTCTGCTGGCGGCGGAGCCGGACAGCACCGAGATCTACGTCGCCGAGGCGGCCGGGGAGATCGTCTCGGCCGCCTGGGTCACCTTCCGGCCGGGCACGGACTTCGCCATGCTGCTGGGCGGCTCGACGCTGGCCCCCTGGCGCGGCAAGGGCGTCTACCGCGCCCTGGTGGCCCTGCGGGCGGCCCGGGCGACGGCCAGGGGGGCAACCTACGTCCTGGTGGAGGCGTCCCCCGACAGCGCCCCGATCCTGGCACGCCTGGGCTTCACAGCCGTGACGACAACGACCCCCTACGTCTGGACTCCGGCCCGCTGAAGCACCCCGTCAGGGCAACCGGCCCGGTCGCGGCGGAAGAACCGGCGGCCACGACTCCGCAAGGACACCGCCGCGACCGCAACGCGACCCGCAGGAACAGCCCCGAACCCACCGGCGGACCCGCAGTGCGCGGCGCGCGGCCCACGGCGTCGCACGACGGGGGACGGTGCCGGCCAGGCCCGCCGTGCCTGCGCCTCAGACCGGGACGGTACCGGCGCCCGTACCGGTGGTGGCGCCCCTGCCGGTACGGCCCCCCTCCCGCTGCCAGCGCCGTACCGTCGGCCAGAGAGCCGTGCCGATGGCCAGCGCCAGCAGGTGGCCCCAGTTGGTCATCGGATCCTCGAAGGCGATCAGGTCGGACACCAGGCTGTACGCGACCAGGGCGAGCAGCGGCCAGCGCAGCCACGGGTTGAGCAGGCCGCAGAGTGCGCCGATGGCGGCGGCGACGCCGAAGCTGATGCCGTAGTCGAGGCGGTGCAGGGACGTGTCGGGGAGATGGCCGACCAGCACCGCCAGGCCGACCGGCACCTCGGTGCCGAGGGTGGCCAGCACGTGGCCGGTGAGGAAGACGAGGATCGCGCGGGCGCCCCCGATCCGCCGTTCCAACGCGGTCAGCGCGAGCACGAAGGCGAGGGCGTACGGCGACAGCAGCCCGCCCGCGATCCACAGCGCGCTCGCCAGCAGGACGAAGACCGGGGTGCGCAGCAGATGCGCCACGTCGGTGCTGGAGTCCTGGTAGATCGTGTGCATCGGACCGGAGCCGACGTGGCTCGCGAACAGCGAGGTGAGGGCGAGGATCGCCGTGTACCCGAAGGTGACCGGCGTGCCGGTGGGGGTGGGCAGCAGGCGCAGCGGGGCGGCGGCGGGCAGCGGCACCGGCGGCAGCACCACCGCGACCGGCCCGCGCTGCCGTGGCACACCGTCCAGCAGGACGGCGACCTCGGTGCCCGGCAGCGGTTCGGGCGAGGCAGCCGGAAGGGGCTCGTGCGGGGGCGTCGACGCGGCCCACGCGGTCCGTTCCACGGTGAGGGGCTCCTTCCGTTTCACCCCACCCTTCGCCGTCCCGCGAGCCGCCGTCTATGACCGAGGCCACGCGGCGAGCGATTCTCAGGATTTTCTGAAGAACCATGAGGCGCCAGGAGGAACCCTATGAGCCGCACCCGGCCACCAGCGGGCGCGAAGCGCCGCGCGACCCCTCGAACGAGTGACTCCCGTGCGACCGACCGGCACCCGTAATTCGCGTGGCCGCAAAGCCCTGTTGGGGCAGGATGTCGGCCATGAGCACCGCAGCCTCCGAGTACGACGGCCGTCCCGTGGTCCTGGACCGGCGCGACGGTCCGTACGGCGAGGTGGTCCTGCGCCGGCACGGCGAACTGCTGCAGATCATCGCCAACGGCTGCTTCCTGATGGACACCTCCGACGGCCGCTCGGAGCGGCTGCTGGTGGACGCCGCGCGGGCGGCCCTGGACGGGCGGGCGGCGCCGACGGTGCTGATCGGCGGACTCGGCGTCGGCTTCTCGCTGGCGCACGCCGCGCGGGACCCGCACTGGGGGCGGATCACGGTCGTGGAGCGGGAGCCCGCGGTCGTCGGCTGGCACCGGGACGGCCCGCTGTCCGCACTCTCCGCGCGCGCCTTCGCCGATCCGCGCACGGTGATCGTCGAGGGCGATCTCGTGGCGTTCGTCAATGAGACTTGCGACACGTTCGACGCGCTGTGCCTGGACATCGACAACGGACCCGGCTGGACCGTCGACATGGCCAACGAGGGCCTTTACTCACCGTCCGGACTCGCAAGCTGCGCAAGGGTGTTGAGACCGGGCGGGGTACTCGCCGTCTGGTCGGCGCAGCCCTCGGCGGAATTCGAAGAAACCTTGCGGAATGCCGGGTTCACGCAGGTGCGTACCGAAGAGATCCCGGTTGCCCGGGGCGTTCCGGACGTCGTCCACCTTGCCGTCCGCCCTGGATAGCGAGTGCGCCGCCTGTCCCCGTAATGTGCATCCCTGACGCGGATCATTCAAGCGTCAATCGCAGTCATGGGATCACCCCACTGGTTCCGGAAAGCACACAGGGGCGGGCGATGGAGCAGACACAGACCTCCCACAACGGCACGGCGACGGCGACTCAGGGCGCCCAGCGCCGTGTCCTGGTCGTCGAGGACGACCCCACGATCGTCGACGCCATCGCGGCCCGCCTGCGCGCCGAGGGATTCCTCGTGCAAACAGCGGGCGACGGGCCGGCCGCCGTCGACACCGCCGAGGCCTGGCAGCCAGACCTGCTGATCCTCGACATCATGCTGCCCGGCTTCGACGGCCTGGAGGTCTGCCGCCGGGTGCAGGCCGCCCGGCCGGTGCCGGTGCTGATGCTCACCGCCCGGGACGACGAGACCGACATGCTGGTGGGCCTCGGGGTCGGCGCCGACGACTACATGACCAAGCCGTTCTCCATGCGGGAGCTGGCGGCGCGCGTGCACGTGCTGCTGCGGCGGGTGGAGCGGGCGGCCATCGCCGCCTCCACGCCCCGCTCCGGCATCCTGCGCCTCGGCGAACTGGAGATCGACCACGCACAGCGCCGGGTGCGGGTGCGCAGCGAGGACGTGCACCTCACGCCGACCGAGTTCGACCTGCTGGTGTGCCTGGCCAACACCCCGCGCGCGGTGCTCTCCCGCGAGCAGTTGCTCGCCGAGGTGTGGGACTGGGCGGACGCCTCCGGCACCCGTACGGTCGACAGCCACATCAAGGCGCTGCGCCGGAAGATCGGCGCCGAGCGGATCCGCACCGTGCACGGTGTGGGGTACGCGCTGGAGACCCCGACGCCATGAGCGGCGGGCCGGCCGGGCCGAGAGGCCACGGGGGATCAGGAGCTCCCTCGGGCCCCGGGGAACAGCCCTGGGGCGGGGTACGCCCGTTCTCGATCAAAACCAAGCTGGGCGCGCTGGTCGTCGTCTCGGTGCTGATCACCACGGGCCTGTCGATGATCGCGGTGTCCACCAAGACGGAGCTCCGCTTCATCACGGTCTTCTCGATGATCGCCACACTGCTGATAACGCAGTTCGTGGCGCATTCGCTCACGGCGCCGCTGGACGACATGAACACGGTGGCCAAGTCGATCTCGCAGGGCGACTACACGCGCCGGGTGCGCGAGAACCGGCGGGACGAGCTGGGCGACCTGGCCGAGACGATCAACGTCATGGCCGACGAGCTGGAGGCCCAGGACCGCCAGCGCAAGGAACTGGTCGCGAACGTCTCGCACGAGCTGCGCACGCCCATCGCGGGCCTGCGGGCCGTCCTGGAGAACGTCGTGGACGGGATCGCCGAGCCGGACACCGAGACCATGCGCACGGCCCTCAAGCAGACCGAGCGCCTCGGCCGGCTCGTGGAGACGCTGCTGGACCTCTCCCGCCTCGACAACGGGGTGGTACCGCTGCGGCAGCGCCGTTTCGAGGTGTGGCCGTACCTCTCGGGCGTGCTCAAGGAGGCCAACATGGTCGCCGGGGCGCGCGGGCTGGCCTCGAACTCCGGCAGTCACACGCGCACCGACGTCCATCTGCACCTGGACGTGTCGCCGCCGGAGCTGACCGCGCACGCCGACCCGGAGCGCATCCACCAGGTCGTGGCGAACCTCATCGACAACGCGGTCAAGCACAGCCCGCCGCACGGCCGGGTGACCGTGCGGGCGCGGCGCGGGCCGCAGCCGGAGTCGCTGGAGCTGGAGGTCCTCGACGAGGGCCCCGGCATTCCGCGCTCGGAGTGGCACCGCGTCTTCGAGCGCTTCAACCGGGGCGCCGTCCGACGGCCGCACGGGCCGGGCAGCGACGGCGGCACCGGACTGGGGCTCGCGATCGCCCGCTGGGCGGTGGATCTGCACGGCGGCGGGATCGGCGTGGCCGAATCCGAGCGTGGTTGCAGGATCATCGTCACTCTTCCGGGGCTTTGATCCGTTCCAAGTTGACGTAAAGTGCGAACCGGAGTCTCAAGATCCACCTGCGGTCCCCGCGACCGTCGGGAACGAGGCGGCCCCCGGCCCGGCGGAGCCATGCCCGGTTGAGCCCGGTCACAGCAGAACCACGCTTGTTTCCCGCCATTTCAAGCCCTGAAACAAGTTTTCCGGTGTGACTTACGCGACGATGACCTTGCTCAGCCTGACCTTCCCGGCCATGGAGGCGTAGCCTTTATTCCCGCTGTCCATCACCTTGTGAAGCGGAAGAGGGCGGTTGCCGCCGTGTCGCCACAGTCCCCCAGTAACTCGAGCATCTCGACCGACGCAGACCAAGCGGGCAAGAACCCCGCGGCCGCGTTCGGACCGAACGAGTGGCTCGTCGACGAGATCTATCAGCAGTACCTCCAGGACCCGAATTCGGTAGACCGAGCCTGGTGGGACTTCTTCGCCGACTACAAGCCGGGAGCGCCCGCCGCCCCGGCCCCGGCGGGTACCGCGGCCGCGGGGGCCGCGGGCACCACGACACCGGCGCCGGCCCAGCCGGCGGCTCCGGCCGCCCCGGCGCCCGCCCAGCCCGCTCCCGCCGCCCAGGCGCCTGCCGCGGCGGCTCCTGCCGCGCCGGCCGCCCCCGCGGCGCCCAAGGCCGCCGCGCCCGCCGCGGCCCCGGCTCCGGCGCCCGCGAAGCCCGCCGCCGCCCCGGCCGCCGCCAAGCCGGCCGCCGCGAAGGCCACACCCGCCGCCGCGCCCGAGGGTCCCGAACTGGTCACCCTGCGTGGCCCCGCCGCGGCCGTCGCGAAGAACATGAACGCCTCGCTGGAGCTGCCGACGGCCACCTCGGTCCGCGCGGTCCCGGTGAAGCTGCTCTTCGACAACCGGATCGTCA
This sequence comes from Streptomyces sp. NPDC007162, assembly GCF_040634175.1. Classification (NCBI taxonomy): domain Bacteria; kingdom Bacillati; phylum Actinomycetota; class Actinomycetes; order Kitasatosporales; family Streptomycetaceae; genus Streptomyces; species Streptomyces sp. NPDC007162. The sequence continues at coordinate 3,158 of NZ_JBEYFC010000401.1, read as the reverse complement.
TCAACAACCACCTGAAGCGCGCCCGGGGCGGGAAGATCTCCTTCACGCACCTGATCGGCTTCGCGATGGTGCAGGCCATCAAGGCCATGCCGTCGATGAACCACTCGTTCGGCGAGAAGGACGGCAAGCCGACACTGGTCAAGCCGGCCCACATCAACCTGGGCCTCGCCATCGACCTGGTGAAGCCCAACGGCGACCGCCAGCTCGTCGTCGCGGCCATCAAGAAGGCCGAGACGCTGAACTTCTTCGAGTTCTGGCAGGCCTACGAGGACATCGTCCGTCGCGCCCGCGACAACAAGCTGACGATGGACGACTTCACCGGTGTCACGGTCTCCCTGACCAACCCCGGCGGCCTCGGCACCGTCCACTCGGTCCCGCGTCTGATGCCCGGCCAGTCGGTCATCATGGGCGTCGGCTCCATGGACTACCCCGCCGAGTTCCAGGGCACTTCCCAGGACACCCTGAACAAGCTCGGCATCTCGAAGGTCATGACGCTCACGTCGACCTACGACCACCGGGTCATCCAGGGCGCCGCCTCCGGCGAGTTCCTGCGCCAGGTCGCGAACCTCCTCCTCGGCGAGAACGGCTTCTACGACGACATCTTCGAGGCCCTGCGCATCCCCTACGAGCCGGTCCGCTGGCTGCGGGACATCGACGCCTCGCACGACGACGACGTCACCAAGGCCGCCCGCGTCTTCGAGCTGATCCACTCCTACCGGGTCCGCGGCCACGTCATGGCCGACACCGACCCGCTGGAGTACAAGCAGCGCAAGCACCCCGACCTGGACATCACCGAGCACGGCCTCACCCTGTGGGACCTGGAGCGCGACTTCGCGGTCGGCGGCTTCGCCGGCAAGTCGATGATGAAGCTGCGCGACATCCTCGGTGTGCTGCGCGACTCGTACTGCCGCACCACCGGCATCGAGTTCATGCACATCCAGGACCCGAAGCAGCGCAAGTGGATCCAGGACCGCGTGGAGCGCCCGCACTCCAAGATGGAGCGCGAGGAACAGCTGCGGATCCTGCGCCGCCTGAACGCGGCCGAGGCGTTCGAGACCTTCCTGCAGACGAAGTACGTCGGCCAGAAGCGCTTCTCCCTGGAGGGCGGCGAGTCCGTCATCCCGCTGCTCGACGCGGTCCTGGACTCGGCCGCCGAGTCCCGCCTCGACGAGGTCGTCATCGGCATGGCCCACCGCGGCCGCCTGAACGTCCTCGCGAACATCGTCGGCAAGTCGTACGCGCAGATCTTCCGCGAGTTCGAGGGCAACCTCGACCCGAAGTCGATGCACGGCTCTGGCGACGTGAAGTACCACCTGGGCGCCCAGGGCACCTTCACCGGCCTGGACGGCGAGCAGATCACGGTCTCTCTGGCCGCGAACCCCTCCCACCTGGAGACGGTCGACCCGGTCATCGAGGGCATCGCCCGCGCCAAGCAGGACATCATCAACAAGGGCGGTACGGACTTCACGGTCCTGCCCGTCGCGCTGCACGGCGACGCGGCCTTCGCGGGCCAGGGCGTGGTGGCCGAGACCCTGAACATGTCGCAGCTGCGCGGCTACCGCACCGGCGGCACGGTCCACATCGTCATCAACAACCAGGTCGGCTTCACCGCGGCCCCCGAGTCCTCGCGCTCCTCCATGTACGCCACCGACGTGGCCCGCATGATCGAGGCCCCGATCTTCCACGTGAACGGCGACGACCCGGAGGCCGTGGTCCGCGTCGCGCGCCTCGCCTTCGAGTTCCGCCAGGCGTTCAACAAGGACGTGGTGATCGACCTCATCTGCTACCGCCGCCGCGGTCACAACGAGTCGGACAACCCGGCCTTCACCCAGCCGCTGATGTACGACCTGATCGACAAGAAGCGCTCGGTGCGCAAGCTCTACACCGAGTCCCTGATCGGTCGCGGCGACATCACCCTGGAAGAGGCCGAGCAGGCCCTCCAGGACTACCAGGGCCAGCTGGAGAAGGTCTTCACGGAGGTCCGCGAGGCCACCTCGCAGCCGGCCGCCGGTGACGTCCGCGAGCCGCAGGACGGCTTCCCGGTCGCCGTGCCGACCGCGATCTCCGCGGAGGTCGTGAAGCGGATCGCCGAGTCCCAGGTCAACATCCCCGACCACTTCACCGTCCACCCGCGGCTGCTGCCCCAGCTGCAGCGCCGGGCGGCGATGATCGAGGACGGCACCATCGACTGGGGCATGGGCGAGACCCTGGCCATCGGCTCGCTGCTGATGGAGGGCACGCCGGTGCGCCTGTCCGGCCAGGACTCCCAGCGCGGCACCTTCGGCCAGCGCCACGCGGTCCTGATCGACCGCGAGACGGGTCTCGACTACACCCCGCTGCTCTACCTGTCGGAGGAGCAGGCCCGGTACAACGTCTACAACTCGCTGCTCTCCGAATACGCGGTGATGGGCTTCGAGTACGGCTACTCGCTGGCCCGTCCGGACGCGCTGGTGATGTGGGAGGCGCAGTTCGGTGACTTCACCAACGGCGCCCAGTCGGTCATCGACGAGTACATCTCGGCCGCCGAGCAGAAGTGGGGCCAGACGTCCGGCGTCACCCTGCTGCTCCCGCACGGCTACGAGGGCCAGGGCCCGGACCACTCCTCGGCCCGTATCGAGCGCTTCCTGCAGCTCTGCGCCCAGAACAACATGACGGTCGCGATGCCGACGCTCCCGTCGAACTACTTCCACCTCCTGCGGTGGCAGGTGCACAACCCGCACCACAAGCCGCTGGTCGTCTTCACCCCGAAGTCGATGCTGCGCCTCAAGGCGGCGGCCTCGAAGGCGGAGGAGTTCACGAGCGGCGAGTTCCGCCCGGTCATCGGCGACTCGTCGGTGGACGCGAACGCGGTCCGCAAGGTCGTCTTCTGCACCGGCAAGGTCTACTACGACCTGGAGGCCGAGCGGCAGAAGCGCGGTGTCACGGACACGGCGATCATCCGCCTCGAGCGCCTGTACCCGCTGCCGGGTGCGGAGCTCCAGGCCGAGGTCAACAAGTACCCGAACGCCGCGAAGTACCTGTGGGTCCAGGAGGAGCCGGCGAACCAGGGTGCCTGGCCGTTCTCGTGCCGCGTCGGCCCAGGCCGAGATCGACCGCCTGGCCGCCGCCCGCGACGAGGCCCAGGAGCGAGCGGTCACGGCACAGGAGGAGTACGAGGC
>NZ_JBEYFC010000400.1:0-8357 GCF_040634175.1 Streptomyces sp. NPDC007162 | reverse complement strand
GTTCTGAATCGTTTCATCATTCACACCCCACGGGAGCTCCGAAGTGACCGACCCACAGCGCGGAGAAGTTGTACGTGGTCCAGGTGCGCTTGGCGACGGGGACCGGCAGCAGGTCCTCGTTGGCGTAGGGGCCGTTCGGCGGCGGGGAGTCCGGGGTGAGCTCGACGCGCCCGTCGGGACGGGTGACTTGACCGGAGAGAGGTATGGCCGAGGGAGCGGTGTTGGTCATGGGCAGGCCAATCGGGGTGGGATGGGACGGGAGAGAGGCCGTGCGGGCGGGGCGGGGGGGGGTGCGCGTGTGGGGTGCGCCCTGACCCCCTTCCCGGGACGGCGGGAAGGGGGAGACCAACTGCGAGGAGGTGGCTAGCCGTTGACGGCGGGGATGACCTTCGTCCCGTACGCGTCGATGGTGGCCTCCTGCGCGTCGTGCATGTCGTAGACGGCGAACTGGTCGACGCCCAGTTCGCGCAGCGCGTTCAGCTTCTCGATGTGCTTCTCCACGGGGCCGATGACACAGAAGCGGTCCACGATCTCGTCGGGCACGAACTCGGTGTCGGGGTTGCCGCTGCGTCCGTGGTGCGAGTAGTCGTACCCCTGGCGGGCCTTGATGTAGTCGGTGAGTTCGTCCGGGACGGCGGCGGAGTGCGCGCCGTACTTGTCGACCAGGTCGGCGACGTGGTTGCCGACCATGCCGCCGAACCAGCGGCACTGGTCGCGGGCGTGGGCGAGGGCCTCGGGCGAGTCGTCCTCGGTGACGTAGGCAGGGGCGGCGACGCAGATCCGCACCTCGGACGGGTCGCGTCCGGCGGCCACGGCCGCGTCCTTCACGGCCTTGACCATGTACTCGGTGAGGTAGAGGTCGGAGAGCTGGAGGATGAACCCGTCGGCCTCCTCTCCGGTCATCTTCAGGGCCTTCGGGCCGTACGCGGCCATCCAGACCGGGAGTTCGGCACCCGGCTTGATCCACGGGAACCGGACGACGGTACCGCCGAGGTCGGCCTCCTCACCCCGGCCGAGGGCGCGGATGACCTTCATGGCCTCGCTGATGCGGGCGAGGGTGTTGGGCTTGCGGCCGGCCACCCGCATCGCGGAGTCGCCGCGGCCGATGCCGCAGACGGTCCTGTTGCCGAACATGTCGTTGAGGGTGGCGAAGGTGGAGGCGGTGACCTCCCAGGTGCGGGTGCCCGGATTGGTGACCATCGGGCCGACCGTCAGTTTGCTGGTGTTGGCGAGGATCTGGCTGTAGATCACGAACGGCTCCTGCCAGAGCACGGCGGAGTCGAAGGTCCAGCCGTACCGGAAGCCGTTGCGTTCGGCCCGTTTCATCAGGCTGATGACCCGGGAGGCCGGTGGGTCGGTCTGCAGGACGAGTCCGAAGTCCATGGGCGCCACTCCTAGTTGAGGTACTGACAGGTGGAGCGCGGGGTGTAGACGCCGTGTCCGGCGTGACCGGTGTACTCCCGCTCGGTGATGACGGGTTCGCCGCGTGAGAGGACCGTCTCGACCCGGCCGGTGAGGCGCCTGCCCTCGTATGCCGAGTAGTCGACGTTCATGTGGTGGGTCTCGGCGGAGACGACCTGCTCGGCGTGCGGGTCGTAGATGACGACGTCGGCGTCCGCCCCCGGGGTGATGGTGCCCTTCTTCGGGTACATCCCGAACATCCGGGCCGGGTTGGCGCACGCGATCTCGATCCAGCGGCGGCGCGTGATGTGCCCGTCCACGACGGCCTGGTGGAGCAGGTCCATCCGGTTCTCGACGCCGGGCAGGCCGTTGGGGATCTTCGAGAAGTCGCCGCGGCCCAGTTCCTTCTGGCCCACGAAGCAGAAGGGGCAGTGGTCGGTGGAGACCACCTGGAGGTCGTCCGTGCGCAGCCCCTGCCAGAGCTTGGCCTGGTGCTCCTTGGGGCGCAGCGGCGTCGAGCACACGTACTTCGAACCCTCGAAGTCCGGCTCGGCGAGGTTGTCGGTGGAGAGGAAGAGGTACTGCGGACAGGTCTCGCCGAATACCGGGAGCCCCTCGTCGCGGGCCCGGGCCAGCTCGGCGACCGCCTCCATCGCCGACACGTGCACGACGTACAGCGGGGCGCCCGCGACCTGGGCGAGCCTGATGGCCCGGTGCGTGGCCTCGGCTTCGAGCAGCGCCTTGCGGACCTCTCCGTGGTAGCGCGGGTCGGTCTCGCCGCGGGCCAGCGCCTGTTCCACCAGCACGTCGATGGCGATGCCGTTCTCGGCGTGCATCATGATGAGGCCGCCGTTCTCGGCGGAGCGCTGCATGGCGCGCAGGATCTGGCCGTCGTCGGAGTAGAAGACGCCCGGGTAGGCCATGAACTGCTTGAAGGAGGTCACGCCCTCCTCGACCAGCAGGTCCATCTCCTTGAGCGTCTCCTGGTTCACGTCGGAGACGATCATGTGGAAGCCGTAGTCGATGGCGCAGTTGCCCTCGGCCTTCGCGTGCCAGGCGTCGAGCCCTTCGCGCAGGCCGTGGCCGACGCTCTGCACGGCGAAGTCGACGATGGTGGTCGTGCCGCCCCAGGCGGCGGCCCGGGTGCCGGTCTCGAAGGTGTCCGAGGCGAAGGTGCCACCGAACGGCAGCTCCATGTGGGTGTGGGCGTCGACGCCGCCCGGGATGACGTACTTGCCGGTGGCGTCGATGGTGCGCTCGGCGGTGAACGCGTCCGCGGCGGGGGTGCCGGTCGCCGCGAGGGCGGCGATGCGGCCGTCCTCGATCAGGACGTCGGCGTGGATCTCGTCGGACGCGGTGATGACGAGTCCACCGTGGATGAGGGTGCGGCCGGTGGTCATGGGGTCCTCTCGTTCGTGGTCACGTGCCGGTCCGATGTGGCTGGTCGCGCCCACGCAGCGGTAGCCGCAGATTCGACACAGCCCCGCGCCCCTGACGGGGCGCTTTTACGGCGCCGTCAACGGGCCGTACGCGTCCGGGCGGCGGTCGCGGAAGAACTGCCAGCGGTCGCGGACCTCTCGGAGCTTGGCCAGGTCCAGGTCGCGGACGACGAGTTCGGTCTCCTTGTCGGAGGCCACCTCGCCGGCGAACTGGCCCTCCGGGTCCACGAAGTAGGAGGTGCCGTAGAAGTCGTTGTCGCCCAGGTCCTCCACGCCGACCCGGTTGATCGCGCCGACGAAGTACTCGTTGGCGACGGCCGCCGCCGGCTGCTCCAACTGCCAGAGGTACCGGGAGAGTCCGCGCGAGGTGGCCGACGGGTTGAAGACGATCTCGGCACCGGCGAGGCCCAACGCCCGCCAGCCTTCGGGGAAGTGGCGGTCGTAGCAGATGTAGACGCCGATCCTCCCGACGGCCGTCTCGAAGACCGGCCAGCCGGCGTTCCCCGGGCGGAAGTAGAACTTCTCCCAGAACCCGGGGACCTGGGGAATGTGGTGCTTGCGGTACTTGCCGAGGTAGGAGCCGTCGGCGTCGATCACGGCGGCGGTGTTGTAGAGGACGCCGGGCTGCTCCTCCTCGTACACCGGCAGGATCAGGACGAGGCCCAGTTCCCGGGCCAGGGCCTGGAAGCGCTGGACGACCGGGCCGTCCGGTACCTGCTCGGCGTACTCGTAGAACGCCTTGTCCTGCACCTGGCAGAAGTAGGGGCCGTAGAACAGTTCCTGGAAGCAGAGGACCTGGGCGCCCTGCGCGGCCGCGTCGCGGGCCGCCTGCTCGTGGACCTGGATCATCGATTCCTTGTCGCCGGTCCAGGCGGTCTGGAAGAGGGCGGCACGAATCACTCGGCTCATCGGGACCTCCGGTAGCTCGGGGGTGCGTCGCTCGGTGCGAGGAGCCTAGGAAGTCCGCGGGCGGGCTTCGACTGCCACCGTGTCACGTCCGGGGGCGGTCGGCGTGCCACCGTGTCACGCTCTCCATGGCCCATGTTTCACCACCGTTTTCCCAGGTCGCCGCGTGTTTCACTGCTGTTGCGCGTCATGCGCGAGGAGTGCGATGTGCACCGAGGCCGCCTGCTCGAAGTCGTCGAGGTCGACCCCGAGCCGGGTCTGTATCGCCTCCAGCCTGCGGTACAGGGCGGGCCGGGAGACGTGGTGCAACTGGGCGGTGCGGGACTTGTTGCGGCCGGTGGCGAGATAGGTCCGCAGGACGCCCAGGAGGTCCTGCTCGGTGCCGTTGCCGCAGAGCAGTCCGTCCAGCTCGCGCTCGGCGAAGGACTGGACGTCCGGGTCGTCCCGCAACAGCCGGATCAGCCCGCGCAGGTGGACGTCCCGGAGCCGTACGACCGCCGGGAGGTCGAGGGCGGCGGCCGTGTCGGCGACCGCGTCGGCCACGTGCTGGGCCTCCCGCAGCCCGGCGGGCACGTCGTCCCAGGCGGTGCAGGGGCCTGCGGCGGCGACCACCGCTCCGTTCGCGGGTGCCTCGCCGTGCAGCCGGGCGGCGAAGTGCGCGGCGAGGGCGTCGGCGTCCTGGTCGCGGGCGAGACTGAGCAGGACGGCGGTGCGCTGTTCGGTGAGTTCGGCGACGAGTCCGGGCAGCCCCAGCAGGCGCAGGGTTCTCTCCAGTCGGGCGGGATCGCAGTCGCGCACGACGAGTGGCACGAAGGTACGCCGGTTGACGGGCAGGCCTGCCGCCCGTGCCCGGGGCAGCAGTTGCCGTGCCGGTACGACTCCGGAGACCAGGTCGGTCAGCAGGCTCTGCGCGGACTGCTCCTCCCAGGTGTGGGCGGAGCCGCCGCCGAGCATCCGGTGCAGGACGAGGGCCTCGGCGCCGCGGTCGGCAAGGAGGCGTCCGGTGGCGGTGTCGCCCCGGTAGCCGCAGAGCATGATCCGGCCCCAGCGTTCGCCACGGCCGCCCAGTTCGGCGCGGATCCAGCCGTCGCCCTCGGCGCCGCCGGCCTGCCGTGCGATGCGGTCCCAGTCGCGCAGCACGTCGTCGACCGCCGAGCGCTCCCCCGCGGTGGCCAGCACCCGGTGTGCGAGGTTGGTGACGACGACCGGGCAGGCGCTGTGCACGGCGACCTCGTCGAGGAGCTGCTGGAGGGGGGCGCCGGCCGTGATGAGACCGGTGAGGGCGGTGCGGACGGACTCGGAGAGGCTGACGGCGGCGAACTTCCGGCGTACCAGGCGGGACTGGACCTCCTCCGTCAGTTCGGCGAACGGGAAGGGGCGGTGCAGGACCACCATGGGCAGGCCGCAGCGGTCCGCCGCGCGGCGCATGGCGTCGGGGGGTGCCGGGAAGGCGCGGCCGAGGCCGAGGACGACCGCGGCGGCCTCGGCCCGGTGCAGGGACTGGATGTACTCGGCCTGTCTGTGCTCGTCGCCGGCGAGCAGGACGCCGGTGGTGAGGACCATCTCTCCGCCGGTGAGCATGACGCCGACGTCGGGGGCCTCGGCGACGTGCACCCAGCGGACGGGGCGGTCGAGGTGGGCGGTGCCGGCGACCACCTCGGGGTCGCCGGCGAGAACCCGTTCCAGGGTGAGGATCTGGCGGACCGACAGGATGGGGTCGGTTGTCCCGGCGGGCTCCCAAGTGGCGGTCATCTTGCGTGTCCCTTGGTCGGGTGTGGTGCGTTTTGAGACTGCGGGCCGGTGGGGGCCGGTCGCCGCGGTCGGCACACGGCGGGTCGGCTAGTAGGCGCTCCGCAGGGCCTGTTCCAGGATCGCCGCGCCCTCTTCCGCCTCCGCGACCGTCAGGGACAGTGGCGGGGCGATGCGCAGGGCGCTGGTGTTGTGGCCGCCGCCCTTGCCGATCAGGAGGCCGCTTTCCCTGGCCGCCTCCAGGACGGCGGCGGCCGACTTGGGGTCGGCCTCGTCCGTGCCGGGCTTGACCAGTTCGACGCCGATCATCAGGCCGCGGCCCCTGACCTCCCGTACGCCCGGCAGCTGGGCGGTGACGGCCCGCAGGCGTTCGATGAGGAGACCGCCGACCCGGCGGGCGTTGCCCTGGAGGTCGTGTTCCAGGAGGTACGACAGGTTGGCGAGACCGGCCGCCATGGTGATCTGGGTGCCGCCGAACGTCGAGATGCTGTTGGAGTCCAGGCAGTTCATGATCTCGGAGCGGGCCACCACGCCGCCGATGGACATGCCGTTGCCGATGCCCTTGGCGAAGGTGAGGATGTCCGGCGGGCCGCTCTGGCCGTGCGCCTGCCAGCCCCAGAAGTGCTCGCCGGTGCGCCCCCAGCCGGTCTGCACCTCGTCGGCGATCCAGAGGATGCCCTGCTCCTGGAGGACCTTGCGGAAGGCCGCGTACAGACCGTCGGGCGGGGAGGTGAAGCCGCCGACGCCCTGGATCGGCTCGGCGATCAGCGCGGCCGGCGGCCGGGTGTGGCCGAGCAGGTCGCGCAGGTCGGCGACGCAGGCCTCGATGAAGTCACGGTCGTTCAGCTCGGCGAACGGACCGCGGGTGCGGACGCCTCCGTGCACGTAGAGCGTCTGGAGCGGGGACAGCGAGGTCGGCGACCAGCCCTTGTTGCCGGTGATGCCGACCGAGCTGAAGGAGCGGCCGTGGTAGCTGTTGCGCATCGCCAGGATCGTGTTCGTCCGGCGGTACGTCGTCGCCAGCAGCAGGGCCGTGTCGTTGGCCTCGGTGCCGGACGTGGTGAAGAAGACCCGGGCGTCCGGGATGCCGCTCAACTGGGCGATGCGTTCGGCCAGTTCCACCATCGGGCGGTTGAGGTAGAGGGTGGAGGAGTGGATGATCCGGCCGGCCTGCTCACTCACCGCCTTGGTGACCTCGGGCAGCGCGTGCGCGGTCATCGTGGTGAGGATGCCGCCGAAGAAGTCGAGGTAGCGGTTGCCGTCCGCGTCCCAGACGTGCCGGCCCTCGCCGTGCGTGATCTCCAGCGGCTCGTCGTAGTAGAGCGCCAGCCAGTCGGGCAGGACCTGGCGGTGGCGGGCGAAGAGGTCGTTCACGGCTGTACCAGCCCTTCATAGGCGTCGGGACGGCGGTCGCGGTAGAAGGCCCACTGCTGCCGCACTTCCTCGATCAGGTCGAAGTCGAGGTCACGGACGACGAGTTCCTCGCTCACGTCGCTCGCGACCTCCCCCACGAACTGCCCACGAGGATCGACGAAATAGCTTGTCCCGTAGAAATCGTTGTCTCCGTACTCCTCCTGGCCCACCCGGTTGATGGCGGCGACGAAGTACTCGTTGGCGACGGCGGCGGCCGGTTGCTCCAGCTGCCAGAGGTACGACGAGAGCCCACGGTGGGTGGCCGACGGGTTGTACACCAACTGGGCGCCGCCGAGGCCGAGTTCCCGCCAGCCCTCGGGGAAGTGGCGGTCGTAGCAGATGTAGACCCCGACCTTGCCGACAGCGGTGTCGAAGACCGGCCAGCCCAGGTTGCCCGGTTTGAAGTAGTACTTCTCCCAGAAGCCCTTCACCTGCGGGATGTGGTGCTTGCGGTACTTGCCCAGGTAGGTGCCGTCGGCGTCGATCACGGCGGCGGTGTTGTAGTAGAAGCCGGACTGCTCGATCTCGAAGACCGGGACCACGATCACCATGCCGGTCTCGCGGGCGAGCTCCTGCATACGGTGGGTGGTCGGGCCGTCGGGGACCGGTTCGGCCCAGCGGTAGTGCTCGGGTTCCTGGACCTGGCAGAAGTAGGGGGCGTTGAAGACTTCCTGGAACCCGATGATCTTCGCGCCCCGGCGGGCCGCCTCACGGGCGTGCACCTCGTGTTTCGCCACCATGGACTCGGTGTCGCCGGTCCAGGTGGCCTGGACCAGAGCGGCGCGTACGACGTTGGCCATGAGCTGCTCCTTCTACGCCCGTAGAGGGTCGAAAGTAAGCGCACTCGGGGCCCTTGCCAAGACCATCGTCGTGAAGCCGCGGAGTCGATCGTGTTTCGTACCTGGCTGGCGGATGCGGGGATGCCCGGACTCCCGTCGGTCAGGAGGCGAGGCCTGCCACCCGCAGCGCGTGCAGCAGGTCCCGGTGGCGTTGCTCCGAGATCTGCCGCGCCGAACGCAGGAGCAGCGGGACCAGCAGATGCGGATCAGGCTCCGCGCTGTGCGCCGCCTCCTCCGGGGTGCGGACCTGGACGTAGGCGTCGAGCAGTGTGGTGGCCTCGCGGTGGCGGCCGGCCGTTTCCAGGGCGAGGACCGCCGCGCCGATCTCGGTGGCGGGGCGGACCACTCCCTGACGCAGGATCTGCCGGGCGTCCTCGCTCCGGCCGGCGACGGCGAGGGCGTCCGCGACCGGCACGAGGCGGGCAGGCGGCAGCGAGGCCGCCTCCCACAGCAGCGTGGACCAGTCGGCGCCCAGCCCGGCGCCCTGGAGGGCTTCCGCGAGCAGCGGGAACCGGGCCGCGGGCCACTGCGCGACCTCGGCGAGCAGCGCGTGCGCCTCACCGGTGCGGCCCGCCGCCCGCAGCGGAACCAGCTGCGCCACGGCCGCGGC
>NZ_JBEYFC010000399.1:0-8366 GCF_040634175.1 Streptomyces sp. NPDC007162 | reverse complement strand
GCTCCTGACTGGCTGGGTCTTGACCTGCTCTCCCGAATCGGGCAGATTTCAGACACTTGACGCCATCCAGGGGTTTCCTGAGAAAGAGGCGTGCTATGGGCGCCTGTCTGTGTCCTCCTGCCGTAGTGCACGGCGAACACGCCGTGCGGACCGAGGAGATCCTGGCGGAGGTGCGCAGCCGGCACCCGCAGGCGCCGTGGCTGTCGCGGATCGACGGCATCGCCGCGAGTACCGGCATCGACACCCGGGGATGGATGCTGCCGCTGGAGGCGGCCGCCGCACCGGGCGCCGGGACCGGCCTGCGAACTCCGGGCGCCGGTCCGGCTCGTGAGGCACTGGCCCACAGCGGGTTCACCGACGCGGAGGCGGACCGGGCGATAGCCGCGCTGGAGGCGGTACCGGCGCCGCAGACCATTCAGGAGCGCACGGCGCCGGCGTGGGCCGCCGTGCAGACGTACGGGGAACGCGCGGCACGCGAGGCCCTTCGAGGCGCCGGGCTGGACGCCGCCGACGTGGACTGCGTGATCACCAGCCACTCCACCACCCCGGCCCTGCCCGGGCTGGACCTGTCCCTGCTCAACCGCCTCCCGCTGCGCGACGACGTGCTGTTGCTGCCGGCCACCCAGTGGGCCTGCATCGCCGGCACCCGGTCACTGGCGCTGGCGGCCGACCTGGTCGCCGCGGACCCCGACCGGGTGGTGCTGGTCGTCATATCGGAGGCGCTGAGCACCACCTACCAGCCCGCCGACGACACGCTCGAATCGCTGATCGTGCGACTGCTGTTCGCGGACACCGCCGTCGCCGTCGTGGTCACCGGGCGTCCCCGGACCGAGTCGGTCCTGCGCCTGGACGCGGTCTGGCACCACACCCTGTCCGACACCACGGACCTGCACCGGCTGGACACCCGCGCCGACGGGACCCACTTCGTGATGGACCGCCGTGGGCCACGTGCCGTGCAGCGGACGGTCGCCGGGATGTGGCGGTGGTTGCGCGAGCGCCACCAGGACGACGCCCGGCCCTGGCATCCCGACCTGCTGCTCGCGCACCCCGGCGGAACACGGGTGCTGGAGTACATGGAGGAGACGATGCCCGACGGGTGGCCGACCGGGCTGCTGGCCTTCAGCCGGGACAGCTACACCACGGGCAACCGCGGCGGTGCCGCCGTGCTCGACATCCTGCGGCGCGCGTACGACGCCGGCCAGAAGACAGGCAGCCGTACGGTGTTGTACGCCGCCGCGCCCGGCCTGACCGCGACCGCTGTCGAGGGTGAGTGGCTGTAGCCGCAGCCGTCTCCCTGCCGCCACCGCGGCCGGCAAGCCGTCACTCCCGGGCCGGGGCGGGCGTCAGGTCTCCAGTTCCGCCCAGACGGCTTTGCCGGTGTCGGTCCACCGCACCCCCCAGCGAGTGGTGAGCTTGTGGACGACGTGCAGTCCCCGCCCGCCGTCGTCGAGCGGCTCACCGCGGCGCAGCCGGGGCCGGCCGTTGCCGGTGTCGCCGACCTCGCACGACAGCCGGCTCCCTGACCTCACCAGCCGCACGGTGACCGGCCCGATGCCGAACCGGACGGCGTTGGCGACCAGTTCGCTGAGCACGAGCAGGGCGTTGTCCCGTGCCTGGCCGGTGGTGTGCCACTGCCGCAGGAGAGGGGAGACCAGGGCGCGGGCGTGCGCGGCCGTGTCCGCGCGGGCGGGCAGGTGCCAGGTGGCGGTGTCCCGGCCGCGGCGGCCGGCCATCCGGGCCAGGAGCAGGGTCACGTCGTCGCGCAGGTGCCCCCGCGGTGCCAGACCGGCGACCACACGGCGCGCGGCCTGTTGCAGGTCGTCCCAGGGGTGCACCTCGCGCACCAGGTCGGCCAGCCGGCCGATGCCGTCGTCGATGGAGGCCGCCGGATCCTCCACCAGGCCGTCGGTGTAGAGGACGAGAAGCGAGCCGGGCGGCACGGCGAACTCGTGCACCTCGAACGGCTCCCGCACCACGAACTCGGCACCCAGTGCCGGGTGCGGCTGGCCCGCGACGGTCTTGGCGGATCCGTCCGGACGGACGAGGACGGGGGGCAGGTGGCCGGCGTTGGAGATCGCCACCCGGTGGTCGACCGGATCGTAGACCGCGATGCAGCACGTCGAGCCGAGCGCGCTGTACCCGGCGGCCAGGCCCGCGTCCGTGTCGTCCAGCAACGTGACCGTCTCGTCCAGACGCTCCAGCACCTCCCCGGGCCCCAGTCCCGCCGACAGCAGGGCCCGGGCCTCCATGCTCAGCTGTCCCATGGCCGCCGCGGCCCCCAGCCCGTGCCCCACGACGTCACCGACCACCAGCGCGGTACGGTCGCCCGGCAGCGGAAAGCTGTTCACCCAGTCGCCGCCGACCCCCGCGCTGTCGGGTGTGGTGGGCTCGTAGACGCTGGCCACCTCGATGGTGTCGCTGCCGGCCCGCGGCAGCAGTCGGCGCTGCAGCGCCAGCACCTGGGCGTGCTCCCGCTGGTGCTGGCGGGCGAGATCGACGTGCCGGGCGGTCTTGGCCACGAGTTCTTGCAGGTCGAGCAGTTCCCCGTCGCCGAAGGGCCGGTCCGGCCGCCGCCAGATCTCCGTCACCCCGAGCACGACGGGACCCGGCGTGCCCTCCGGCCCTTCCACGACCAGGGGTATGCAGGCGACGCTCACCGGGTGGTCGCCGGGCACCAGGGCGCGCACCAGCCGCGCGTCCTCCAGGGCCTGTTCGATCGCCGTACGGTCGGAGATGACGACCGCCTGCGGGACGTCGTCGCGCATGACCGCGCCGGCCAGCAGGCGGCTGGCTTCGCGGGGCAGGTTGTCCCCGGGGGTCAGGTAGCCCTCGGGCCATGCCCGGTCCGGCGTCAGAGCCGCCCGCCGCAGCCGGATGCGGTCATGCGTCTGCTCGGTGACCGCCTCGCCGGTCCACACCGCGTAGTCGAGGTCGACGGCGGCCACGTCCCCCCAGGCCAGCAGGGACTGGGCGAGGGACTGGGCGGTCTCCCCGATGTCGAGGGACGTCCCGATCGCGGCGGCGGAAGCATACAGGTGCAGCCGCTTGGCCATCGCGATCAGGGAGACGGTCAGACCCTCCTGCGGCGGCGCGGCGGGCAGGATGCTCATCGAGACGACCAGTTCGGTGCCGTCCTCCCGGCGCAGCCGCTGTACCCGCGCGACATGCGCCTCCCCGGTCTCGAGAACCCTCCGCAACCGCTGCGTGACCGTCGGTACGTCCCCGGCCGGCAGCAGCTCCGCGAAAGCGGCCCCGGGGCCGGTTCGCACTCCGGCGAAAGGAGCGGCGTCCAGATTGCACCCGGTGATCCTCAGCTCCGCGTCGAGGCTGACCACGCCGAGGATCTGCTCCCGGCCGTCGCTCTCCCCGCCGGCGCCCGAGGACCGCGCCGGATGCGGTCCGGCCCTCGGGACGTAGTCCGCCAGGGCGCCGCTGACCATGTCGAACGCCGAATTGGCGGAAGACGAGGAAGTGGGGTCCATGCAGCTCACGCAGCTCGCTGACTCCGGCGCAGGCCGGACGGTGTTCCCGAGTCCACGCGGCCGGGCCCCGAGATCCCGCACCGCACACCTCATGGGTAGCACAGATACCCTGCCCACCGTAGAGGTAAAAAACGGCAAAAAAACACAAACCGTCGGGTCACTCCGGGGGAGTGGGTGTCTCCGGTGACCGGTACATCGCCTGGACGTCCAGTTCCAGTTGCACCGTCGGCCCCACCACCGCGATGCCACGGGCGAGCATGGACCGCCAGTTGAGGGTGTAGTCCTCCCGGTGCAGTTCGGCCGTGGCGAGCGCGGCGCAGCGCAGTTCCTCGCCGTATCCGCCGTTGACGGTGCCGAGGTAGGTGGTGTCGAGCGAGACCGAGCGACTGACGCCGTGCATGGTCAGGGTCCCGAGGAGCGTCCACTTGCTGCCGCCGCGGTAGGCGAAGCGCGTACTGACGAACTCGATGTACGGATACCGCTCCACGTCCAGGAAGTCGGCGGACCGCAGATGGTTGTCGCGGGTGGTGTTCCCCGTGTTGATGCTCGACGCGTGGATGCGTACCCGCACCGTGGAGCGGCTCATGTCCGGGGCCACCTCGATCGCCCCGTCGAAACGTTCGAAACGACCGTGCACATGCGCCATGCCGACATGTTTCGCGATGAACCGGATCGCCGTGTGCGGCGGATCGAACACCCAGCCTCCGGTCGGAGGCAGCGGCAGCTGCCGGGCCGGCATGAGCCGGATCCGCGCGGCCTGAGGACAGGTCCCGGCGGCGATCTCCACGGTCTCGCGGTGCGGATCGAGGCCCTCCGCGATGATCAGCATGCTGTAGTGCCCGGGCGGAAGGGCGGCCAGGAAGCAGCCGAACGGGTCGGTGGTGCCCCGCGCGACCACCTGGTGGGTGTCCAGCGCGGTGACCGTGACGTCCGCGCCGCCCAGCGGCTGGTCGACCGGGTCCAGGACGGTGCGCGCGACGCCGCCCGCACCCGGGGGCATGGGCAGGGTGAGTCCCGCGGCACGGGCCGGGGCGTCCTTGGACCACCGGCGCCTGAGCAGCCCGAGGGCCATGCTGTTCACCTCTCGTGTTGCGTGGGTCGTGGGGCGACGGCGCGGCCGAGGATCTGCCGGAGCGCTCCGCCCAGGAGTTCCTCCGCGTTCCCGGCGGCGGCCGGGTGCCGGAAGGCGACGTAGCCGTCGGGCCGTACCAGCAGGACGCCCGCATCGGAGACCTCACTGAGCCGGGCCCAGTCGCCGTAGGGGTCCTCGTAGTTCTGTCCGGGGCCGATGACGACCGTGGCGATGTCGAGGCCCAGGGCCTCGGCCGCGCGCAGCCAGCCCTCGCCGCCGATCCCCGTCAGCAGGGTGAACCGTCCCTTGCCGACGGTGTCCAGGGTGGACACGGTGCGCGTCCCCGAGGTGAGCCAGGCGTGCGGGAGCTTGGCACCGGGGCGGGAGCTGGGCTGGTGGTACAGCTCCGGGTCACGGGCGAAGCCGGGGTCGGGGGTGCCGTCGGGGACGACCGCACCGGAGACGTAACGCTGGTTGAGGTCCACGCCGTGGGCGTTGAACTCGTACACCTTGTGCGCGATCGCGTCCCGCAGCCGGGCCCGCTGCCGCTCGGCCGCCTTCGTGGGTTCCTTGCGGGCGGCGATGTTGGCCCAGAGCCGCTCGGGCGTCTGCGGGGCGAGACCGTCGAGCGCCTCGAAGACGGGCGCGGTCTCGCCGATCGACTTGTTGGCGCGGGTGACGATCTGCCTGCCGACCGGCGCGCGTTCGGTGGTGTAGCTGTCCAGCAGGCTCGGGTCGGCCGTGCCGTCGAGGACCAGCTTCAGCTTCCAGGCCAGGTTGTACGAGTCCTGGACGGACGTGTTCGAACCGAGCCCGTTGGAGGGCGGGTGCCGGTGCACGGCGTCGCCGGCGCAGAAGACCCGGCCGTTGGAGTACCTCTCGGCGTACATCTCGTTCACCGTCCACGCCGAGGACGACTTCACGGTCACCGGGATCTCGTCGTCCCCGATCAACCGGCGGACGATCGACTCCGCGTACTCGGTGGTCAGGTCGGGGGCGCCCGCCGTGACGTCGTACCCCCACACGATCAGCCACTCCGTCCAGGGGCGGACGCACCGCACCAGGCCCGCTCCGATGCCGCCGACGGTGGCGCCCGGGGCCAGCACCCAGTACAGGGTGGACGGGCGGTGCGCCGTGTACCTGCTCAGATCGGCGTCGAAGACGATGTTGACGCTGCCCGCGACCCCCATCTGACCGCCCATCGGCAGCCCGGCGTCCTCGGCCACCTTGGAACGCCCGCCGTCCGCCCCGATCAGGTACCTGGCGCGGATCGTGTACTCGTCGCCGCGCACCCGGTCCTCGACGGTGACCGTCACTCCGTCCGCGTCCTGCGTGAACGACCTGTAGACGGTGCTGTAGCGCAGCACGGTCCCGCGGGCCGTCGCCGCGTCCACCAGCACCGGTTCCAGGAGGTGCTGCGGTATGTCACACATCGTGGTGGGGCTGGCCAACTGGTGCGCGGCCTGCACCAGGGGCTCGTTACCCCAGGACCGGACCCGTCCCAGCTCCTCGCCGGCCAGGCTGGTGCAGAAGGTGGTGTTCCCCATGAGGTGCTGCGGAGTGGCCCGGGCGAGCGCCTCACGTTCCACCCCGAGGTCACGCAGCACCTCCATCGTGCGCTGGTTGGTGATGTGGGCCCGGGGGGTGTCGGCCAGGCACGCGTGGCGGGTGACGACCATGTTCGGTACGCCGTAGGTGCTCAGGGCCAGGGCGGCGGAGGCGCCGGCCGGGCCGCTGCCCACGATCAGGACGTCGGTGACGACATCGGTGTGCACGGGGAACGCTCCGGTGGGGGGAAGGACGGAAACCGACCGAGCAAGATCATGAAACGATCCGGGCCGCAGCGGGTGTCTCAATCCGAGACACGCGGTGCTCGCCGGAACCGGCCTGGCGGCACCAGTCGTTGTTCCTTCAACTGTTCCCGGTACGGTGAGGGGCGCCATGACCACCGCAGAGCAGCCCCCCACGGCCGACCGGCAACCGCCCGTCCGTCCCGCCCTCGGCCACCTGCGCCGGGCCCGCGCCCGCTTCCTCGCCGGACATCCGCTGCCGGAGGACGTCCCGGACGAGATCGCCGCGGCCTGGCGCCGGGCCCGGTTCCACGGCGTACGACACGACCACGCGGCCCACTCCGTCGCCCCGGAACCGCAGCCGTCCGACCCCCTGCTCCTGGAGGCCGCGCGGCCGGTGCTGGCACGACTCGGCCCCGTGCTCGACGGCGAACACGCCGGCCTCGTCTTCACCGACGCCCGGCTGCGAGTGCTGTGGGCAGCCGGAGACACCCGCCCCGACACATGCTGCGCGGACCTCTCCGAGCAGCGTGTCGGCCCCAACAGTGCGGCCCTGGCCCTGCGCACCGGCCGGCGCGCCGAGGTGCACGGACCGGAGCACTTCCTCGACGTCTGGCAGGACGTCTCCGCGGTGAGCGTGCCGCTGCGGGCCCCCGGCGACGGCAGACCGGCCGGCACGGTCACCGTCGCGTCGGCCCTGTGCGACGGTCGCGCACCGCACCCGCAGGGCGTCCTCGCCGAGGCGACGGCCGCGGCGCTGGAGGCGGAACTGCGCGCCCTCGCCCGGACGCCGGAGCACGCCCTGCTCGACGCCTACCTCGCGGCGTGCGCCGGCCGGGACCGTCCCGTGGTGGCCTTCGCCGGCCACAGCCGGCTGGTGAGCGAGGCGGCCGGACGGTTGCTGTCGATCCGGGACATCGACGACCTGGAACGCTCCGTGCACACGGCTCTGCGCCAGGACGCCCCCGCCACCCGCCTCCGGCGCGACCCCGAGGCCGAGCCACTCGGGCGTCTCGGCGGGGCGGCCGGTGCGGAGACGGAATCCGGCCGGCACCTCGCCGGGGCGGCCGGTGCACGGGTCGCGTTCGTTCGGCACCTCGGTGAGACCGCCGGCGCGGTGGCCGTACTCGAACCGACTCCCGGCCACGAAGCCACCGCCGTCACCGGGCCGCTGCCCACCACGTTGGCCGGGCACTCGCTGCCGTGGCGGCACGCCACCGGGCGCGCCGCCGAACTGGCCGCCGCCCCCGCCCCGCTGCTGCTCGTCGGCGAACGGGGCACCGGAAAGACCTCCCTGGCCCGCGCGTTGCTCGGCGACCCCGACCCACTCGTCGTCGACGCGGCCGAAGGAGAGGTACACGAAGCGCTGCCCGGCGCACCTCGCGGTGGCCTCGTGCTGCGCCACGCCGAGCGGCTGGCCCAGCCGGACGTGGCCGCGATCGTCGCCCTGCTGGAAGCACGGCCCAGCACACCCCTGTTGGTCACCTACACCCCGGGTACACCGCCGGGCCCGTGCCTCCAACGGCTCCTCGACACCCTGGCCGCCCGCTCGGTCACCCTGCCGGCCCTGCGTGAACGCCCCGAGGACATCAGGGAGTTGCTGACCGCCGTGACCCCGGACCCGGCACCCGGACAGCCCCCGCTCAGCTGGACCCTCGACGCCCGGCGCGCCCTGGAACGCTATCCCTGGCCCGGCAATGTCACGGAACTCGCACATGTCGTGCGGTCGTTGGCGCAGCGCCGCCGGGTGACGGGGCCGGTCCGCCGGGCCGAACTGCCCGATCCCGTGCGCGAGGGACCCGCGGGGCGCCGGCTGAGCCCCATGGAACATGCCGAACGCACCGCCATCCTGGAGGCCCTGCGCCGACACGGCGGCAACAAGGCCCGCGCGGCGGCAGCCCTGGGCATCGGCCGCGCCACGCTGTACCGGAAGCTGCGCATCTACGACTCCCACTCGCAGGCGTAGGCGGGGGCGCGCGCGACGTGGCCGACCGCGGGACCGCGGCGGGGGTACGGCGGGGC
>NZ_JBEYFC010000398.1:0-8455 GCF_040634175.1 Streptomyces sp. NPDC007162 | reverse complement strand
GATCGTCACCCTGGCCGGCGCCCTGCCGGTCTACCGGCGCGTCGCCGAGGAGAGTCCGCACGGCGAGGGCTCCATCGCCATGCTGGAGCGCCTGCTCTCCTTCTGGCAGGGCAAGCTGTTCGTGCTGACCCTGCTCGGCTTCGCCGCCACGGACTTCCTGATCACGATCACGCTCTCGGCCGCCGACGCCTCCACCCACCTGGTGGAGAACCCCCATCTGACCGACGCCCTGCACGGCAAACAGATGATCATCACGCTGATCCTGGTGGCGCTGCTCGGCGCGGTCTTCCTCAAGGGCTTCCTGGAGGCGATCGGCGTCGCGGTCGCCCTGGTGGGGATCTACCTCGCCCTCAACGTCGTCGTGGTGATCGTCGGCTTCTGGCACGTCATCACCGCCGAGCACGTCATCACCGACTGGAGCAGCGCCCTCACCGCAGAACACGGCAACGTCTTCGTCATGGTCGGCGTCGCCCTGATCGTCTTCCCGAAGCTCGCCCTCGGCCTGTCCGGGTTCGAGACCGGTGTCGCCGTCATGCCGCACGTCAAGGGCGACCCGGGCGACACCGAGCAGCAGCCCACCGGCCGGATCCGGGACGCCAAGAAGCTGCTCACCACGGCCGCCCTGATCATGAGCGTCTTCCTGATCGCGACCAGCTTCATCACCACGCTGCTGATCCCGGAGAACGAGTTCAAGCCGGGCGGCGCCGCCAACGGCCGTGCCCTCGCCTACCTCGCGCACCAGTACCTGGGCGGCGCCTTCGGCACGGTCTACGACATCTCGACGATCTGCATCCTGTGGTTCGCCGGCGCGTCCGCGATGGCCGGGCTGCTCAACCTGATGCCCCGCTACCTGCCCCGCTACGGCATGGCCCCGCACTGGGCCCGCGCCGTGCGTCCGATGGTCATCGTCTTCACCCTGATCGCCTTCCTGGTCACCTGGATCTTCGACGCCAGCGTGGACGCGCAGGGCGGCGCCTACGCCACCGGCGTGCTGGTCCTGATCAGCTCCGCGGCCATCGCGGTGACCATCGCCGCCCGCAAGGCCGGACAGCACAGGTGGGCCGTCGCCTTCGCGGTGATCTCGGCGGTGTTCCTGTACACGACCGTCGTGAACGTCATCGAGCGGCCGGACGGCGTGAAGATCGGTGCCTGCTTCATCGTCGGCATCATCCTGGTGTCGCTGCTGTCGCGGCTGGCCCGCGCCTTCGAGCTGCGCGTGACGAGCGTGACGCTCGACGACATGGCGGAGCGGTTCGTCAGGGACATGGCCAGCCGCAGGATCCGGTTCATCGCCAACGAGCCGGACGCCCGTGACAAGGCCGAGTACCGCGACAAGGTCGACCAGATCCGGGCCGACAACGACATGCCCGAACAGGAGGACTTCGTCTTCGTCGAGGTCACCGTCACCGACCCCTCCGAGTTCGAGGCGAGCCTCACCGTCCGCGGCGAGGTCCTGCACGGCCGCTACCGCGTGCTGACCCTGGAGTCGGCATCCATCCCCAACGCCCTGGCCGCCCTGCTGCTGCACGTCCGCGACGAGACCGGCGCCATCCCGCACATCTACTTCGAGTGGACCGAGGGCGGCCCGTTCGCCAACTTCCTGCGTTTCTTCCTCTTCGGCCAGGGCGAGGTCGCCCCGGTCACCCGGGAGGTACTGCGCGAGGCCGAGCCGGACCGCGCCCGACGCCCGCGCGTCCACACGGGCTGACCCCCTTCCTCCCGGCAACCCGGCCCCCCCCCCGGCCGTAAGAATCCCGTCAATAACCGCTCAGTCCGTATAAGAAGCCCGTCAGCGGTCGCTCCCCCACGCCCGCCGGCCCCTACCGTCGGCCTCATGGAGGACAGAGGACCTGGGGGCCGGGCGACCGGCGACCGCACCTGGCGTGGCAGCGCGCACCTGGCCGTCTGCTGTGCCCTCGGCTTCGGCGGCCTCACCCTCGGGGTGGACTGGGACGCCGGCAGCCTCACCCCGGTCCGCGCCCTGCTCTGGGTGGCCCTCTCGGCCATCATCCTCAGCATGCTGCTGCCGGCCCGCGTCACCGCGGGGCCCGGCTGGCTCGCGGTACGCGGCCCGCTGCGCCGCCGTACGGTCCGCACGGACTCCCTCCTCTCCGTCGGGCAGTACGGCGACGTCGCCGCGCATCTGGTCCTGCGTGACACCCTGGGCAACCGGCTGGAGCTCGACCCGGGCGTCCTGCACGCCAATCCCCTGCTCTGGCACGAGCTCGACACCGGCGTCCGCCGCTCCATTGAGCGCGGCACCCTGCGCCGGGGCACCGAGGTGCTGGCCCGGCTCGGCCACGAGATCGACGACACGAACGCCCGCGCGGTCCTGGAGGCGTCCGGGCTCAGCTGACCGCCGCCCCTCGTCCGCACAGCCCGCCACCTGGCCCTAGGGTGAGCGCATGCCTTCCTACTCGATCGGCCAGGCGGCACGGCTGCTCGGCGTCAGCCCGGACACCGCCCGCCGCTGGGCCGACGCGGGCCGGATGGCCACGCATCGCGACGAGGGCGGCCGGCGGCTCATCGACGGCACGGACCTCGCGGCGTTCTCCGTGGAGTTGGCCAAGGCGGGCGCCGGCGAGGAGGACACCTCCTACACCTCGGTCCGCAACGCGTTCCCCGGCATCGTCACCGCGATCAAGCTCGGCGACGTCGCCGCCCAGGTCGAGATCCAGGCCGGCCCGCACCGGCTGGTCTCCCTGCTGACCCGGGAGGCCGTGGAGGAACTGGGCCTGGAGGTCGGTATGGAGGCCACCGCCCGGGTGAAGTCGACGAACGTGCACATCGACCGCGTCTGACCGGTCACACGCGCGGTCCGGGTGGACGCCGGGCGCCGCACATGGGCGAAATCGGGGTCGGTCTCGGCACCGGTGACCGCGATGAGGAAGCGCGCAGCCGGTCCTTGCGGTACCCGCGGCACAGCACCGTACAAACGCACATGCCAGGTGGCCGACCGATGTGTGCAGCTCATGCGATGTGACAGGGGACTTACGCCTGGCAAATGCGGCAGTATCATCATCGCGCGGCCGTTGCCGGTCGCAGCAGGGCGCGACAGTTTGCTCACAAGACTCAGAGGAGTTCACTCGTGATGACCCGTACCGCGCGACGGACCCGGCGGACCTTCCAGGTGGCCGGTGTCTCGATCGCGGCCCTGCTGGCCCTGAGCGCCTGCTCGTCCTCCGACGACTCCTCCGCGACGACCAAGTCGGACACCTCGTCGTCGGCGTCGCCCAAGCTGTCGGGTTCGATCACCGTGTTCGCGGCGGCCTCCCTCAAGGAGAGCTTCACGACACTGAAGGCCGACTTCGAGAAGGCCCACCCGGGCACCACGGTCAACTTCAGCTTCGGCGGCAGCGACACCCTCGCCGCGCAGATCACCAGCGGCGCGCCGGCCGACGTCTTCGCCGCCGCGAGCGCCAAGACCATGGCGATCGTGACGGACAAGAAGGACACCGCCACCGCACCGGCCACCTTCGTCCGCAACCAGCTGGAGATCGCCACCCTGCCGGGCAACCCCGACAAGATCTCCTCCCTCAAGGACCTCACCAGGTCCTCGCTCAAGGTCGTCCTCTGCGACAAGACGGTGCCCTGCGGAGCGGCCGCCCAGAAGGCCCTGGACGCAAGCAAGCTCAAGCTGACCCCGGTCTCCTACGAGGAGGACGTCAAGTCCGCCCTCAACAAGGTGGTCCTCAAGGAGGCCGACGCGGCCGTCGTCTACAAGACCGACGTGAAGGCCGCGGGCAGCAAGGTGGACGGCGTGGAGTTCCCCGAGTCCGCGAGCGCGATCAACGACTATCCGATCGCTCTGCTGAAGAACGCCCCGAACCTCGCGGTGGCCAAGGCGTTCGTCGCGCTGGTGCAGTCCGCCGAGGGTCAGCAGGTCCTGAACCGGGCCGGGTTCC
This sequence comes from Streptomyces sp. NPDC007162, assembly GCF_040634175.1. Lineage (NCBI taxonomy): Bacteria > Bacillati > Actinomycetota > Actinomycetes > Kitasatosporales > Streptomycetaceae > Streptomyces > Streptomyces sp. NPDC007162. The sequence continues at coordinate 4,550 of NZ_JBEYFC010000398.1, read as the reverse complement.
TCAAGCCGTGACCAGGGCCGACGAGTCCGGCGCCGCGGCCGGCCCCCGCACCGGCCGCCCGCGGCGCCGACGCGTCCGCACCGCCGTGCCACTACCGCTCCTCCTCCCCGGAGCGGTAGCTCTGGCGTTCCTCCTGCTGCCTCTGGCCGCACTCCTCCTGCGCGCCCCCTGGAGCAGCCTCCCGTCCCTGCTGACCAGCCCCGACGTCTGGCAGGCCCTCCAGCTCTCGCTGTTCAGCGCGACGGCCGCGACGGTGGTGAGCGTGATCCTCGGGGTGCCGCTGGCCTGGCTGCTGGCCCGTACGGAGTTCCCCGGCCGGGTTCTCGTACGAGCACTGGTCACCCTCCCCCTGGTCCTCCCCCCGGTCGTCGGCGGTGTGGCCCTGCTCCTGGCACTCGGCCGCAACGGGGTCGTCGGCCAGTGGCTGGACGCCTGGTTCGGCATCACGCTCCCGTTCACGACGACCGCGGTGGTGATCGCCGAGTCCTTCGTGGCCATGCCGTTCCTGGTGATCAGCGTGGAGGGCACGCTCCGCGCCGCCGACCCGCGCTACGAGGAGGCGGCGACCACTCTGGGCGCCTCCCGCTTCACCGCGTTCCGCCGGGTCACGCTCCCGCTCATCGCGCCCGGCATCGCGGCGGGCGCGGTCCTGGCCTGGGCCCGCGCACTGGGCGAGTTCGGAGCGACGATCACCTTCGCGGGCAACTTCCCGGGCCGCACCCAGACCATGCCCCTGGCAGTCTACCTGGCCCTCCAGAACGACCCCGACGCGGCGATCGCCCTCAGCCTGGTCCTGCTGGCGGTCTCGATCGCGGTACTGGCGGGCCTGCGCGACCGTTGGATGAAAGCACCATGACCACTCCGCCGCAGCCCGCAACCGACACCGGTCTCGACGCGCACCTCGTCGTCACCCGCCCCGGTTTCCACCTGGACATCACCCTCACCGCCGCCCCCGGCGAGGTCGTCGCCCTCCTCGGCCCCAACGGAGCGGGCAAGACCACCGCCCTGCGCGCCCTGGCCGGGCTCACCGACCTCACCGCCGGCCATCTCCACCTGGACGGCGAGCGGTTGGACCGCACGCCCCCCGAATCCCGCCCGGTGGGCGTCGTCTTCCAGGACTACCTCCTCTTCCCCCACCTCACGGCCCTGGACAACGTCGCCTTCGGCCCCCGTTGCCAGGGCGCGACGAAGGCCGAGTCACGCGCGCTGGCAGCCGCCTGGCTGGACCGTATGGGGCTCGCCGGACACGCCGGGGCCAAACCCCGCCGTCTCTCCGGCGGACAGGCCCAGCGCGTCGCCCTGGCCCGCGCGCTGGCCACCCGCCCCCGGCTGCTCCTCCTGGACGAGCCCCTCGCGGCCCTCGACGCCCGTACCCGCCTGGACGTACGCTCCCAACTCCGCCGCCACCTGGCCGAGTTCGAAGCCGTGGCGGTACTGGTGACGCACGACCCGCTGGACGCCATGGTGCTGGCCGACCGACTGATCGTGATCGAGCACGGCCGGGTCGTCCAGCAGGGCACCCCGGCCGACATCGCCCGTCATCCGCGCACCGACTACATCGCCCACCTCGTCGGCCTCAACCTCTACCGGGGCCGGGCCGAGGGGCACACGGTGAAGACCGCGAGCGGCCCCGCGATCAGCATCGCCGAGGAGCTGTCCGGTGACGTCTTCGTCGCGTTCCCGCCGAGCGCGGTGACCCTCTTCCGGGACCGCCCCACGGGCACCAGCGCCCGCAACCTCTGGCGCTGCGAGGTCACCGGCCTGGAGACGCACGGCGACCAGATCCGCGCCGGCCTGACCGGAGCACTCCCCCTCGCCGCCGACCTCACCACGGTCGCGGCGGCCGAACTCGACCTGCATCCGGGCGCCGCGGTCTGGGCCACGGTCAAGGCGAGCCAGACGCACGCGTACCCGGCGTGAACGCGGAAGGCCCCGCCGAAGCGGGGCCTCCTGCCGGCGTGCGTGCCCGGGTACTGCGGCTCAGTCCTCGTACGCGTCCAGCGGCGGGCACGAGCACACCAGGTTCCGGTCGCCGAAGGCCTGGTCGATGCGGCGCACCGGCGGCCAGTACTTGTCGGCGGCCGACACCCCGGCCGGGAACACGGCCTCCGCACGGGAGTAGGCGTGCTCCCACTCCCCGCCGAGCGCGGCGGCCGTGTGCGGAGCGCCCCGCAGCGGGTTGTCGTCGGCGGGCCACTGTCCCGCCCCGACCTTGTCGATCTCCGCGCGGATGGCGATCATCGCGTCGCAGAACCGGTCCAGCTCGCCGAGATCCTCGGACTCGGTCGGCTCGATCATCAGCGTGCCCGCGACGGGGAACGACATCGTGGGTGCGTGGAACCCGTAGTCGATCAGCCGCTTGGCGACGTCGTCGACGCTCACCCCGGTCGCCTTGGTCAGCGGCCGCAGATCGATGATGCACTCGTGCGCGACCAGCCCGCCGGGGCCGGTGTAGAGCACGGGGAAGTGCGGCTCGAGGCGCTTGGCGACGTAGTTGGCGCTGAGCACGGCCACCTGGGTGGCCCGCTTCAGCCCCTCGCCGCCCATGAGCCGGACGTACGCCCACGAGATCGGCAGGATCCCCGCGGAGCCCCAGGGCGCGGCCGAGATCGGTCCGACCCCGGTCTCGGGTCCGGCGGCCGGCTGGAGCGGGTGGTTCGGCAGGTACGGCGCCAGGTGGGCGCGTACCGCCACCGGACCGACGCCCGGGCCGCCGCCGCCGTGCGGGATGCAGAAGGTCTTGTGCAGGTTCAGGTGGGACACGTCGCCGCCGAAGTGGCCCGGCTTGGCGAGCCCGACCAGGGCGTTCAGGTTGGCGCCGTCGACGTAGACCTGGCCGCCGGCCTCGTGGACCTGCCCGCAGATGTCGGCGACGTGCTCCTCGAACACTCCGTGGGTGGACGGGTACGTGATCATCAGCACCGCGAGTTCGTCCCGGTGCTGCTCGATCTTCGCTCGCAGGTCCTCGACGTCGATCTCGCCGTCCTCGGCGGTCTTCACGACGACGACCTTCATCCCGGCCATCACGGCGCTGGCGGCGTTGGTGCCGTGCGCGGACGACGGGATCAGGCAGACGGTCCGCTGCGCGTCGCCGTTGGCCCGGTGGTAGGCGCGTACGGCGAGCAGCCCGGCGAGTTCGCCCTGGGATCCCGCGTTGGGCTGCAGGGACACCTTGTCGTACCCGGTGACCTCGGCGAGCCGCTCCTCCAGCTCCCGGATGAGCGTCAGATAGCCCTGTGCCTGCTCGGCGGGGGCGAAGGGGTGCAGCTGGCCGAACTCGGGCCAGGTGACCGGCTCCATCTCGGTGGTCGCGTTGAGCTTCATGGTGCAGGAGCCCAGCGGGATCATGCCCCGGTCCAGCGCGTAGTCCCGGTCGGCGAGCCTGCGCAGGTAGCGGAGCATCGCGGTCTCGGAACGGTGGTCGTGGAAGACGGGGTGGGTGAGGTACGCCCCGGTGCGCAGCAGTGCCTCGGGCAGCGTGTCCTCGGCGACCGCGTCGAGCGCCTCGATGTCGCCCTCGACCCCGAAGGCGGTCCAGACGGCGGCCAGCTGGGCGCGCGTGGTGGTCTCGTCGCAGGCCATGGAGACGTGGTCGGTGTCGACGAGCCGCAGGTTGACACCGCCCTGCCGGGCGGCCGCGACGACCTCGGCGGCCCTGCCGGGCACGCGCGCGGTGAGGGTGTCGAAGTAGGCGCCGTGCACGATCTCGACGCCGCCTGCGGTGAGCCCGGTGGCGAGGACGGTGGCGTACCGGTGGGTGCGCCGGGCGATGGCCCTGAGCCCCTCGGGCCCGTGGTAGACGGCGTACATGCCGGCCATCACGGCGAGCAGCACCTGGGCGGTGCAGATGTTGCTGGTGGCCTTCTCCCGGCGGATGTGCTGCTCACGTGTCTGCAGCGCGAGCCGGTAGGCCTTGTTCCCGTCGGCGTCCACGGACACACCCACGAGCCGTCCGGGCAGGCTGCGCGCGAACTTCTCCCGGACGGCCAGGTAGCCGGCGTGCGGCCCGCCGAAGCCCATCGGCACGCCGAACCGCTGGGTGGTGCCGACGGCGATGTCGGCGCCCAGCTCGCCCGGCGAGGCCAGCAGGGTCAGCGCGAGCAGGTCGGCGGCGACGGTGACGAGCGCGCCGAGCTCGTGCGCCTGCTCGATGACGGGCTTGATGTCGCGTACGGCACCGGAGGCGCCGGGGTACTGGATGAGCACGCCGTTGATCTCACGCGCGGCGAGGTCCGCCGGGATGCCGTCGGCGAGGTCGGCGACCACGACCTCCACGCCCGTCGGCTCCGCCCGGGTCTGGATCACGGCGATGGTCTGCGGCAGCGCGTCCGCGTCGACGACGTAGACGCCCTTCTTGTTCTTGCCCATGCGCAGCGACAGGGCCACGGCCTCGGCGGCGGCCGTGCCCTCGTCGAGCAGCGAGGCGCCGGAGGTGGGCAGTCCGGTGAGGTCGGCGACCGCGGTCTGGAAGTTCAGCAGCGCTTCCAGCCGGCCCTGGGAGATCTCCGGCTGGTACGGCGTGTAGGCCGTGTACCAGGCGGGGTTCTCCA
>NZ_JBEYFC010000397.1:0-8534 GCF_040634175.1 Streptomyces sp. NPDC007162 | reverse complement strand
GGTTTCCGCATGCCCAGCGATTTCTTCTTCCCTGACCCCGAAGGCCAGGTACCGTACGAGGTATGGAAAAGAAGGTGAGGCGTCCCCCGCGGGGAACGAGGAAGAGGGACGTGCCTCTGACCGAGGCCGGGATCTACGCCGCTGCCCTGCGGCTCATCGACGAGGACGGGGTCGAGGCGCTCACCATGCGCAAGCTCGCCACCGCACTCGACGCGAATCCCATGTCGCTGTACCACCACGTGCCGAACAAGGAAGCCGTGCTGCGCGGCGTGACGAGAATGGTCGGAGCGCAGTTCCGCACCGTGACACTGGAGGACGCGCCCTGGCAGGAGCGGATCCGCCTGCTCGCCATGGACTTCCGGACGCTGGCGCACCGCCACCCCGAACTGATGGCCTACTCGTTCAGCCACCAGCCGGACTTCATCCAGCCCGACGACCCGTTCTGGACCGCGCTCACCGCGATCGTGGCGGCTGCCGGGGTTCCGCGGTCAGAGGTCTCGGAGATCGCCGCGCTGATGGTCGCCGTCGTCATCGGAGTCCTCGCCGCCGAACTCAACGGCTCGCTCCACCAGTGGTCGACCCTCAAGCCTCCCGGCTTGGACGACGGTGAAGACGGGGACGGGGGTGCAGACCCTGACTCTGTGGACGTAGTCCCAGAAGGCCCTGACCAGGACCATATGTTCCGCCTCGTGATGGACACGCTGATCACCGGTCTGGAAAGCCGGCTCACCGGCGATCGTGACGGCCGGGAAACCGGCCTTTGAGCCACACTTTTTGAGCGCTGCGCCGCAGACAGGCTGCTGAGCCGCGCCTCGCCGTCGGGCGATCTAGGGGTGCGGCATGCGGGAGCCACCCACCCCCGTCACATCGGGGAACGCCGCCCGGCGGGGTGGTTCCACAGCCTCTGCACGGCAGCCGTATGGCGCCGACCAGTGAAATGACCATGGCCGTCGGCTTGTTCCCGATCTCCTTCCCGAAGCGGGAGATCGCCGGCCTCGTCGAGCCGCGTCACCCATCCGTTCACCGAGGCGGTCATGCCACCCAGTACTGCCGCGAGCGCGAGGTGGCGCCCCGTGCCGGACGAGCCGTACCCGGTCTCGACCGGTTCTTCTCTCTTCCGCCACCCCCCCCGCATCAGCTGTCCGGAGGACTGCCCCCCCCATGTCCCAGAACGCCACCGCCGCTGCTCGCGGCGCCGAGACCGCACCTGAGAATATGCCCCAGCAGGTCCACCAGCGGCGCTGGTGGATTCTGCTGGTCGTTTCGCTGTCTATGCTGATGGGCGTCCTTGACGGCACCATCGTGAACATCGCCCTGCCGTCCGCCCAGCACGACCTGGGCTTCTCGGACGCCGACCGGCAGTGGGTGGTCACCGCCTACGCGCTGGCCTTCGGCAGCCTGCTGCTGCTGGGCGGCCGGATCGCGGACCTGGCCGGTCAGAAGGTGACCTTCCTGGTGGGTCTGGCCGGCTTCGCGGCCGCTTCCATGGTTGCGGGCGCGGCGAACGGTTTCGACGCGCTCGTCATCGCGCGTGCCGTGCAGGGGCTGTTCGCCGCGCTGCTGGCCCCCTCCGCCCTCTCGATCCTGATGACCACCTTCACCGATCCGCGCGAGCGGGCCAAAGCCTTCACCGTCGCAGGCTCGGTCGCCGGTGCCGGCGGAGCCATCGGCCTGATTCTCGGCGGCGTGCTCACCCAGTACCTGGACTGGCGCTGGACCATGTACGTCAACGTCATTTTCGCGGTGGTGGCGTTCGCCGGTGGGGCGGCCCTGCTGCACCGCACCCCGCGCGACGCGTCCTCCAAGCTCGACGTACCCGGCACCCTGCTGGCCTCCATCGGCCTGTTCTGCCTGGTCTACGGATTCTCGAACGCCGAAACGCACGGCTGGGGTTCGCCGGCGACCTGGATCCTGCTGGCAGCCGGCGCCGTACTGGTGGCCGTCTTCGTGTGGTGGCAGACCAGGGCGGCGTCTCCGCTGCTGCCCCTGCGCGTCCTGCTGGACCGCAACCGCGGCGCCTCCTTCGCCGCCCTCTTCGTCACCGGCGCGGGCATGTTCGGCGTGTTCCTGTTCCTCACCTACTACCTGCAACAGAGCCTCGGATACAGCGCTCTGAACACCGGCTTCGCCTTCCTGCCCATGATCGTGGCCTCGTCGTCCGCCTCCGCCGTGGCCAACAACGTCCTGGTGGCGCGTATAGGACCGAAGCCGGTGGTCCCGCTGGGCATGACCCTTGCGGCCGCTGGGCTGATCTGGATGACCAAGCTGGACCTGAACAGCGGATACGTGACGCAGGTACTGCCCCAGCTGGTGCTCGTCGGCATCGGGCTGGGCACGGTCATCGCGCCCGCCATGAGCCTGGCGACCTCCGGCGTGGCGGCAACCGATGCCGGCGTCGCCTCGGCCGCGGTCAACACCCTGCAGCAGGTGGGTGGTTCCATCGGCGTCGCCCTGCTCAGCACGATGGCATCCGGCGCCGCCACCGACTACCACTCCGGTCGCGATCCCAAGGACCCCGGCGTCCTGGCCCAGGCCGGCCTCGCGGGCTACTCCACGGCCTACTGGTGGTCGGCGGCCGTCTTCGTCGCCGGCCTGATCGTCACCGCCTTCCTCTACCGACGGGGTGTGCCCCGGCAGAACGAGAACGCCGCACCTGTCGTGCACATGTAGCGGGCCAGGTACCGCCCCAAGGGTCCACCCCGTACCACCGGGCCGGACGCTCAAAGGAGCGCACAACGGCAGCCGGCGCGGGCGGCCCGGGCACGCTACCGGTGCCCGTGCACGGCTTCTACGGGCATCGTCCGACCACCGTCCTCGACGAGACGGCGGGAAATCGCACGCGCCGTCGCGCGCACGGCCGGTCCGTACGCCGGGTTCGGCGAACCGGTGCCGGGCGCCACGACGGACAACGCCGCGACCACCTCGCCGCCGTCACGTACCGGCGCGGCCACGGTGCTCACCTGCCAAGGACGGCTCCGGTGGCCGACAGCGTGATCGCCGCGCCGTACCTCCGCCAGCACACGGCGCAGGTCGGCGGGGGTGCGGATGTCGTCTTCGCCGTGCTCCGCCGCGTAGGCGGCGATGGCCTGCTCCTGGACGGCCGGCGGTGCGAAGGCGAGAAGCACCAGTCCTACGCCGGTGGACGTCAGAGGAAGACGGCCCCCCACGCGTTAGCGCACGGGGCTCGCAGCACGGGCAACTCGGCCGTCGTCCACCAGCGGGCTTGCGGGGCGAGCGCGAAGCGGACGAACGGCTGCCAGACGTCCGCTGCAGGGCGCACCACGACGACGTAAACGCCTTCAGGTGCGTCTCTGCGGCAGAGCCTGCCGACGAGCGGCGAGCTACGAAGCGCGGGAAGGTGGGCGATGCGACGCGGGTAGCGGGTTGCCGCGTGGCGGCTGGTCTCACCGGGGCGGGTCGGCCGCGGAGTCGCGGCGAACATCCTGACCGAGCCTGGCTTCGGCCCGGCCGCCCTCGACACCGCGACTGCCGACCTCCACTCGCCCTGGCGGTGAACACCGAGGCGCAGACGTCCGGGTGTCTGCCTGATGTCGCACCCTGCCAGGACTCACCCTTCGGCGAGGAAGCGCGCCAGCAAGCGGTCGAAGTCACTGTGGCCGAGCTCGGCCCCCCGGGGCACCACTGCCTCCGTTTCCTGCAGGAACGCTTTGAATTCCTGCGCTGGGGCCTTGAGCAGGGCCGTACCGGACGGCGGGTTGAGAAGGATGTACAAGTCGCGGCAGCCCTCCTCGCCGGTGGGCCATATGCGGACGTCTCCCTCGCCGGCAGGGCCCTCCAGGCCGTCGATCAGCAGATCGCGCCCGATGATCCATTCCACCAGCTTGTCGCTGTCGACATCGGTGGTGAATGCGGCATGGACCACATAGGGATCACTCGGCTCGTACCGAAGATTCATGATCATGGACAAGGACGTCGCATGCACGCCGACGAGCTTCACAGGTAGCCCCTGGATCACAGTTCTCAATGACTTCATTGGGTCTTACTCCTGGTGCTTCGAGTCATCCGGGGAGGGCCATCGGAAGGACTGTCGTCGGATTCAAAGAGGCTGCACAGACATGCGGTTACTGCGAGGGCCGGTGGCGGTCGGCACGAGGACACCCGCATGAGCAGTTCTTCGTGCCGTCGCAAGGGCGCCCGGCCGACGGGAGCACGCGGGGCCACTGCTTTCGGCCGGGGCCATCACGGAGATGTGACCAACGGTGGGCTGCCGGACAAGGGCGCCCTTGGTCTCAGCGATCGACTCCGTACCGGTCGTGGTTGTAGTGAACCGACTCGTCACGGTCCCCACCTCGACGCCGGCCGTGGCTGCCGGGGCCCGGTCACGCAGAGCAGAGCCGTCCTTGGACCGGAACGGCACGCTGTCCGAGTCCGAGGAGACGCACATGACCACACAGGTGCCCTGCTCATGGATCGGCATCGATACCGGCAAGGGCCACCACTGGTGGGCCGCCATCGACGACACCGGAACCACCATCGCAGGGCAGCCGGATACCGGCTCTTCTGGCCGCGTCACTCGTCGCAGGCCGACCGTCAGCGCAAGGGTGAGTCCACGGTGGGCGTCAGGAGGGTCTCGTCGAGGCCGACGATCTGGCTGATGTCGAAGCCCTCCATGTCCGCGCGGAATTCAGGACTCGACAGGTATGCCTCCAGCCGCTCCTGCACGTCGTCGGCGTCCTTGTAGGAAACGAGGGCGTACAGCCGGGGAGTGTCGCTTCCGGGCGCCGCGGGCACCGTCCAGACGCCGTGGGTGGTGATCCGGTGCTTGGCCATACCGGGAATGTGCTGCGCCCAGATCTTCTCGTAGGCGGTGAGCGCGTCGGAGCTGCGCAGGGTGTAGACGCGGAGCTGGTACTGGGACATGACACTGGTTCCTTTGCTTCTGAGCATGGATGGTCGGCGGTCAGCCTCGGGGGAGGAGGTGTGCCAGTTCGGCATCCCAGTCGATGAGTTCGGACTCGGTATCCCGTTGCACCAGAGCCTGGGTGTCCTGAAGGAAGGACGAGATGTCCTGCACGTGGACCTCGAGCAGGGCGGTGCCCGCGGAAGACCCGAGGGCGATGTAGATCGACTCGTCACCCCGCCCTGTGGCCGACCAGATCCGGACGTCCGCGTGGCCTGCGGAACCCTCCAGACCGTCAGCCAGAAGATCCGGCCCCGGGATCCATTCGACCGGCTCGTCAGCCGCTGCCGGGTATGGCTCGGCAGTGCCTCACACCGGTCTGTGGCAATGAGGCAGCGCGGGCGGAGGCGGTACGGCAGGGCGCGGGCGCCGGACGGCACTGGCGCACCGCATGAGGAGTGGCGCTGCACTCGCTCGGCCGGCGGTCGGGGACGCCGCCCCCGGACCGCCAGACGGATCCCCGCCGCCGGCAGGGACAGGGCCGAGGGGAACTGCTTGCGCACATGGCCGATACCCGTCTCACCGGTCGTCGCGGCTCAGGTCATGGTGGTGCCTGCCCTCGCCGTCGTGCTCGAAGCGGTTCCCGTCGTGGCGGTAGGACCTGTCGGACGTCCAGTCGTGTCCCTCGTCCTCCCAACGGTAGAAGTGGCCATCGCGGTAGTAGAGCCCGTCGCAGTCGTGCCGGGTCGAATCGCTGCCGTGGCGGTCCTGGTGCCAGCCGCGGGTCTCGTCGCAGGAGTAGCCCCGCTCGAGCAGGTAGCCGACACCGTGGTCCCAGCTGGAATCAGCGGCCACGGCCCCGTCGGTCGGGTGCTGGGCGTGCGTGGACTCAAGGGGCGCGGCCGAAGCGGTGCCACCGGCTCCGAGAACGGCGGCACTGGCGACCGCGACGGAGGAGACAGTGAGGGCGATGCGCTTCGCGAGCTTGCTCATGATTTTTCCTTCTCGAGGGGGTGATCTGCGCCAACGGCGGTTCTGCCAGGCGATGTGTGGCGCCCGGTGTGGTCCGAGCGAGCAGTTCCATACGTCGTATGGAAGCGCGTTTCCATTGTTACCATACGTCGTATGGAAATGTCGAAGTGACGAAGGTAACCGTTGACCGGCTGGCACAAGCGCCAGCAGATGTCGCTCTTCAGCGCGAGCTGTCCTCGCCGCTCCCTCGCCACGCTGACCGTCCTTGCCTTGGCCGCGGCGGTGTGTCCACTCGGCACAAGCGCCAGGACGCGGTCGGGTTGGCCGGACGGCGAGAGGGCGGCCGGAGCGGGGCCTGGTGATCGGTGGCCTCAGCGGCCCGGAGATCGCCTCAGCCCGGTGAGTGAGGGCTCGAAGTCACGGATGCGTCCAGTTCGCCGCACAGGCGGGTTTGCGATGGCCGGAAGGCGGGACGACTATTTTCTTAGGGCGTGATGACCGGGGCATGCCCTGATGCCGACACCGTCGATGCAGCGCCCCCTTGGGCTACAACCACGTTCACGGTCACAGTCGACAAGCGTCACGGTGAGAGAAGCGGCGCAGCGAACTGGACAGAACCTGCTCATTCGGTGGCCTGGCCGGGGCGGCGGGTGTTGCATCCGGCCCCGTCGCCTGACGGAGGCTTGGGAAACCGGCCCTGGGCTTCATGATCGAGGCTGCATGACCGGATCGATGGTCGCCGTGGGGCGGAGGCAGAGCGGAAGGAGTCTGCCCATGCGGATCGTCGTGGACCTGAATCGGTGCCAGGGATACGCGCAATGCGTGTATCTGGCGCACGAGGTCTTCAAGTTGAACGGCCAGGAGGCGCTTACCTATGAGCCGAACCCTGACGATGAGCGGCGCCTGCAGGTTGGGGAGTGTAAATCTAACGGGCCTGTCTCACATTCGGTGGTGACGCAGAGTGGTGAGGTGTCGTTGGTATCCGTGTGAAGGATGTCAACGAGCTTGTGCAGACGGTGTTTTCGGGGCTGTCCCCACTGGTCATCGAGGATGTGGTCGACGAGGGCGAGCGAGTCGTGGTGCGGGCACGGACTCCGCAGGACACTGCGGCCTGTCCGGTGTGTGGGGCCTCGTCGGGGCGGGTGCACGGTTATCACTGGCGGACGGTGGCTGACGTGCCGGTCGACGAACGACGGGTGGTGGTCCGTGTGCGGGTGCGACGTCTGGTGTGCCCCACCCGCGGCTGCCGACATACCTTCCGCGAGCAGGTGCCCGGAGTCCTGGACCGATACCAGCGGCGTACGACCCGCCTGACCAGGCAAGTCAAGGCGGTGGTCAAGGAGTTAGCGGGCCGGGCAGGGGCGCGTTTGCTGGCGATACTCGCGGCGGGCGTCTCGCGTCACACGGCTCTGCGCGCCCTCCTGCGGATCCCGTTGCCCACCGGGCGGGCGCCCCGTGTGATCGGCGTCGACGACTTCGCTCTGCGCCGGCGCCACCGCTACGCCACAGTGATCATCGATGCGGAGACGCATGAGCGGATCGACGTGTTGCCCGACCGCACGGCCGACACCCTGGAGGCGTGGCTGCGCGAGCATCCGGGCATCGAGGTCGTATGCCGGGACGGCTCCGCGACCTATGCCGAGGCCATCCGCCGCGCCCTGCCTGACGCGGTGCAAGTCGGTGATCGCTGGCATTTATGGAAGAACCTGTGCGAAGCCGCCCTGAGCGAGGTGAAGGCACACAGCGCCTGCTGGGCCACCGTACTGGACGCGCCGATCTACGACGGGCCCCGCGCTCAGACCACCCTGGAGCGCTGGCACCAGGTCCATGGCCTGATCGACCAGGGCGTGGGCCTGCTCGAATGCGCCCGCCGCCTGCAACTGGCCCTGAACACCGTCAAACGCTACGCCCGCGCTGACCGGCCCGAGCGCATGCTCCGCGTCCCCAAGTACCGTGCCAGCCTGGTCGATCCCTACCGCGAGCACCTGCGCAAACGCCGGACCGAGGATCCCGGCGTCCCCGTCCTGCACCTCTTCGAAGAGATCAAAGCCCTCGGCTTCACGGGCTGTCTGAATCTTCTGTACAAGTACATCAACCAAGGCCGCGCGGACGCCGACCGCAGCCACATCTCGCCACGTCGACTCGCCCGGATGCTGCTGACCAGGCCCGACAACCTCAAAGCCGAGCAGCACGAGCTCCTGGCCAAACTCACCGCCGCCTGCCCCGAGATGACCCAACTGGCAGCGGGTATCCGGGACTTCGCCCCGCTCATTACGCCACACACCGACAATCCCGATGCGCTCACACGCTGGATCGCCCGAGTCCGAACAGCCGACCTGCCCCACCTCCACGCCTTCACCCGGGGCCTGGACCGGGACATCGACGCCGTGATCGCCGCACTCACGCTTCCCTACAGCAACGGTCCGACCGAGGGCGTCAACACCAAGACCAAACGGATCGCACGCCAGATGCACGGACGAGCAAGCTTCACCCTGCTCCGGCATCGCATCCTCCTCGGATAGCCGCACGCTCCGTCACCACCGAATGTGAGACAGGGCCAATCTAACGGCGGATCCGACGATCATGGGAGAGACGTCAAGTGACTTACACCGCCGTGGAGTTGGAGACCGTGGAGCCTGTCGAGAGTGCCCAGTCGGGGCGGCCTGCGTCCGTGTCCGACGAGCAACTGGTCGCGATGCTG
>NZ_JBEYFC010000396.1:0-8602 GCF_040634175.1 Streptomyces sp. NPDC007162 | reverse complement strand
GACATGGTGGCGGCGGGTGCGCTGACCGCCCTGCACGAGGCGGGGCTCGACGTGCCCGGGGACGTCTCGCTCGCCGGGTACGACGACATACCGTTCGCCCGCGACCTGCACCCGGCGCTGACCACCGTGCACGTTCCCTACGAGGAACTGGGGCGGCTCGCGGTGCGCACGGCGCTCGGGCACGGCGAGGAGCCGGCCGCCGAGCATCTGCTGCTCGGCACGCATGTCGTCGTACGGCACTCAGTGGCGGCGCACGGCGGCCATTGAGCGGCGCAGCCGCCGGACCGCCAGGGTCAGTTCGGCAGTGCGTTCGGGGCGCGGTGTCGTACCCGGTGCCCACAGGGCGAGCTCCTCGTCCCGGGGGCCGGACACCGTGTGGGGTTCGCCGTCGCCGAGGACGCGGACCGGGTGGGTGTCGTCCCAGCGCTGCCAGCCGGGGTCGCCGGTGGTGGCGAAGCGGACCCAGGCGCCGTGCATCGCGTCGGCCAGCGGCTGCGGGGCGCCGTCGCCGGCCAGCAGGGCGGCTTCGGGGACCGTACCGGTGTCGAAGACGAAGCCCAGCTCCAGGGCGTGGCAGGCGCCGAGGCCGGGCCGGTTGGAGGGCCAGGCGAACTCGTAGAGGTACGACGCCCCGGGGCGGGCCTCGGCGAGCCGGTGCAGCGGGCGGCGCAGCAGGTGGTCGGTGACCATCTGGCCGACGATCTCGGCGGGGCCGGCGTCGGGGTGGAGTGCGCGGTAGCGGCGCGGTACCTCGTGGGAGGCGTGGCAGCGGGCCATGGCGCCGGCGAAGGCGACCGGGCCCAGCCGGTCGACGTGGTCGACCAGACCGCCGGGGACCAGCCAGAGCCGGTACTCGTCACGGGTCCAGCCCATCAGGAGGTCGACGCCCCGGGCCGCCTCGCCGTCCACGAGGGCCTGGAGCGGGTCGCGCGGGACCAGGTCGCCGTCGACGACGATCCCGAAGGCGGGGCCGCCGAGGACGGGGCTGCTCAGCCGGCCCACCTCGGCCTGGGTGCGCAGCAGCAGAGCACGGTCGACCGCGGCGAAGGCCCGGGCGGTGGCGGGGATCCTGAGCCGGGCGGCCATCCGGCGGACCATGCGCCGGACCTTGTCCCGCTCGGCGGCCTCGGGCGGGCCGCTCTGCAGTACGGCCCGCCGGATCAGGCCCTGGGTCTGGGGCGCGGCGAGCAGGACGCCGGCGCTGACGGCGCCGGCCGACTGGCCGCAGAGCGTGACGCGGCCGGGGTCGCCGCCGAAGTCCGCGATGGTCTCGTGGACCCAGCGCAGGGCGGCGAGCTGGTCGTGCAGACCGGGATTGGGCGGGGCGTCCGGGAACAGGCCGTAGCCCTCCACCCCCAGCCGGTGGTTCACGGAGACGAACACGACCCCGTCCCGGGCGAACGCGTGCCCGTCGTACACCGGAACTGCGGAGGATCCCCTGGTCAGGGCGCCGCCGTGCAGGAAGACGAGGACCGGCAGCCGGGCGCCGGGGCCCGGCTGCGGGGTCCACACGTTCAGGTTGAGGCAGTCGTCGCCGGGGATCACCGGGTCGGACAGGTACTGGGCGAACGCCTCCGAGTACGGCGGTTTGGGCGCCGTCGGCCCGAAGGCGCCCGCGTCCCGGACGCCGTCCCAGGGCTCCGGCGGCACGGGCGGCCGGAACCGGTGTGCCCCGAAGGGCGGGGCGGCGTACGGGATGCCGCGGAACACCGCGATTTCCCGCTCCCACCGGCCCCGCACCGCTCCGTACGGGGTGCCGGCCACCGGGTCCTTCGGGTCCGTGCCGTGCGCCGTCATCCGCCCACCAGCTCCTCCCGCCGCGTGTGCCAGTACGCCGGTACGACAAGAGCACCACATCCGCTCCCGGTATTCCGGCACGCACGGCGGTCAGGTGGACACGCGCGGCTACTTGGCGTACATCAGGGTGCCGAAGCCGAGCTGGTCGTAGCCGCCGCTGGTGGAGCCGTAGTCCCCGCCGCCGCCCTCGGGGGCGACGAGGTCGTGGTACAGGGCGGAGATGTACTTGTCGTCGAGGCCGACGCGCCGGTTGTAGTGGAAGTGGAGCATCGCCCACACGGGGCGGAGCTGGCCGCGGGAGGCGGCGGAGATCACCGTCTGGGAGGACTGGGCGCAGTTCTGCCCGGTACCCCAGGTGTAGGTGGTGTACGGCACGTCCTGGCCGAGGTTGTACTTGGCGACGTACTGGGCGGCCTTCATGAAGCGCCGGCTGTCGTAGGAGTACAGGTCGTCGCCCTGGTTCCAGGCCATCTCGCAGACCGCGCCCAGCTGGCCCATGCCCATGAGGGTGTGGCCCTGGTCGCGGCCGGACTCCTGCCACTGGCCGAGGCCGTAGCCGTCGGAGTCGGTGTAGAGGTACGGGACGGCGTGCGCGAGGGAGCCGTTGCCGGCGCCGGACTTGAGGTAGGTGACGGCCTGGTCGTACTTGGCCGCGTCGTCGGTGAGGATGCCGATGGCCATCACCGAGGCCATGTTGCACAGGTCCCAGTTGGCCCAGTAGTTGGTGATGCAGGCGTCGTTGTGGTTGGTCAGGAAGCTGTTGTTGAGCGGGTAGAAGACGTTGACCATCATGTCCTGGAACGCGGCGAGGTCGAACCCGGCGTAGTCCCGCATGAGTTCGGCCGCCTGGCAGAACTCCCAGCCGTAGATGCCCGCGGCGAGGAACCGGTCGGCGTTGCCGGTGAGGGTGGTCAGGGTGGACGACCAGGCGTTGAGGATCTTCACGGCGGTGTCGCCGTGGGCGGCCGTACCGCCGACCTTCCAGCGCAGCGCGTTCTGGTAGGCGGCGGCGATGTCGTTGTAGAGGATGCCGTAGTTCTCGCCGGTCCCGCCGCGGATGACGGTGGCCTGCGGGTTGGGCGTCCAGGTCGACGCGGAGTGGGAGTTGGCGGTCAGCCTGTTCCAGCCGGACAGCCACGGGTCGGTGCCGGCGGCGACCCGCACCTTGGCGCGGTTGATGTCCCCGGCGTTGTGCAGCATGCCGGGGTGGGTGAAGGCGGCCGGGGCCGCGTCGGCCACCCTGGGGGCGGTGACCGGGGCGGCGACGGCGAGCGCGGCGGCGGACTTCAGGACACCGCGGCGGCTCAATCCGCTGGTGCCTGACCGGGGTGGTACGCGGCGGCTCATCGCGTGACTTCTCCTTCGGTGGGGGGAGTTCAGGTGAGTCGGACACTCACCTCTTCGAACTGCGCGGTGGCGAGAGCCAGGGGCGTGCGGGAGCACACCACCAGGCCCACGTGGTAGGGGGCGTCGCCGAAGGTGGGGATCGCGCCCGTGCCGAGCGCGGTCCAGGTGACGCCGTCGTCGGTGGAGACGGTCGCGGCGAAGGCGGTCCCGGTGCGCTTCAGCCGCAGCAGCAGGGGCAGTCGGACGGTGGCGGCGCCGGTGAAGGCGGAGGCTCCGGCGACCGTGGGGCGCAGCATCAGCTGGGCGGTGGTGCCGCCGGTGACGACGACCCCGGCCGCCTGGTCGAACGGCGACAGCGACTTGGTCAGCAGCAGTCCGACCCGGTCGGCGCCGGCCCCGGAGCGGGAGACCAGCCGGGCGGTGAACTCGCAGTCGCCGGTCACCTGCTGCCGGACGAACCGGCCGGTCATGCCCTGGGAGTTGACGTTGAGGTCGACGCCGGCGCCGCGCACCGTGAAGGTGCCGTCGGTGTGGGTCGCGTCGCCCGGCGTGAGGACGGCGACGACTCCGAGGGTGCCGTAGGCGCGCCGGTCCAGGACGACGTCGCCGAGGTCGCCGCCGGTCCAGGGGGCGGGCAGGGCGGGGGCGACGGCGGCCGGGGCCGAGGGCGCCACGGCGACGTCCGGCATCACCGCGCTCACCGCTTGTGAACGAGGTCCCCGCCCGGCGCAGTTGGTCTTGGCGACGGTGTAGTGGTATGTCGTCCCGGACGTACCACTCCCGTCCGTGTACCGCACGCGGGTGCCGAACCCGACCGCGCCGACGTCCCGCGCAAGGGTCCGGTACGGCCCCTGGGCGTCCGCGGCACGCAGGACCGTGTAGCGGGCCGAGGGGTCCGGGTCGGTCCAGCTCAGTTCGATCCCCTCGGCGCCGGCGGCGGCCAGCACATCACCGGCCCTGCGGGCCGGGCGCGGCACCCGCCACCCCGGGCCGCCGGCCGCGGACACCACACTGACGTTGTCGAAGGCGCCCGTGCCGGTCTCGGCGTACTCCTCGCCGACGCCCAGGCAGGAGGTGAGGACGAGGCCGGCGTACGCGGTGCGCGGCAGGTCGCACACGGTCGAGCCCACCTCGGTCCACCCGACCCCGTCCGCGGAGATCGCCCCGGTGCAGCGGTCCCCCTTGCGGGTCACCCGCACCCAGTACGGCGCCCGCAGCCGGTACCCGTCGCCCGCCCCCTCCACGTGCGGGGCCGTCAGCGGGGTCGCCGACGCGGGCAGGGCGCCCAGGTCGGAGATGGGGAAGCCGGCGCCGGTGGTGATCGCCTGCTGCTGGCTGGGCGGCACCGGGGTGCTCCCGGTGGCCGAGATCCCGGCCCCGACCGTCGGCCGTACGCTCCACACCCCGCTCCAGGTGTGCAGCGGCAGTCCCTGGATCAGCATCGAGGCGTGCGCGTCGGCCGGGTCGAGCGAGCCCCTGAGCGTGACGCCGATCTTGGCGTACTGCGAGCTGAGCGGCCAGACGATCCGGGCGGTGACGCTGCCGTCGCCGTGCAGCGGCAGGTGCACCAGCCGGTAGGTGTCCGCGGTGCCACTCGCCTCCAGCACGAACCGCTCGCCGTCGAAGCGCGCCGCGCCCGGGGCGTGCACGGCGCCCAGGTCCTGGGTGCGCCAGCGCCCCGGGAGCCCGGCGGTCGCCGAGGCGACGGCGGAGTTGCCGCTCTCGCCCAGATCGTTGGCGGCGCGGACCGTGTAGGAATAGGTCCGCCCGGGCTGCACGTGCCCGTCCGCGCAGGACGGTGAGGTGGTCTCGCCCTGCCGCTCGTAGGGCCCGTCGGGGTGCTCGGCACGCCACACCTCGTAGCGGGTCGCGCCCGCCGACGGCAGCCAGGACACCGTCACGGTCCGCTCGTCGCCGTCGGCCGTGACACCCGCCGGGGGCGTCGGCGCCCCGGGGGCGGGAGCGGTGGCTCCGGCGTAGGCGAAGGTGCCCCAGCCGGGCAGGTCGTCGTTGCCGCCCTCGACGACCCGGGTGCCGCCGGTGCCCCGGAAGACGGCGGCCCGGGTGCTGGGCGCGTCGAGGCCGCGCACTCCCGCGTAGTGGGCGTAGTACATCTCGTAGACCGGGGGGAGGGTGCCGCGCGAGACCGCCGACACCGTCGTCTTGAGGTATTTGCCGGTGCGGTCGAGGTCGGGGGTGAAGGGGACGTCCTGGCCGAGGTTGTAGCGGGCGGCGTACTCGGCGTTGGCGAGGATGCGGTTGCCGTCGTGGCCCCAGAGGTCGACGCCCTGGTTCCAGGCGACCTGGGCCGCGTCGCCCATCAGGCCGACGGCGAGCTGTTCGTGGCCCTGGTCGCGGCCGGACTCCTGGCCCTGGCCGGCGTCGGTGACGACGCGGTGGCGGACGCTGCCGTTGCCGGCGCCAGCGGCGGCGTACCGCAGGGCGTCCTCGAAGAGGGTGCGTTCCTCGCAGAACACGCCGATGGCGAGGATGGTCTGGAGGGCCGTCAGGTCCCAGTTGCCGTTGGCGTAGAGGCTGTAGCCGGAGACGGCCGGATACCAGACGTCGAGGAAGGACGCCGTGCACCGGGCGATGCCGGCGTCGGTCCAGCCGTCGTAGCCGGTGTGGCGCAGCAGTTCGGCGGCGTTGGCGAACTTGAAGCCCTGCAGACCCGCGCCGAGCGGGCCGTCGGCGCCGGTGACGGTCGTGATCGAGGCGGACCAGGCGTCGAGGATGTCGCGGGCCTTGTCGGCGTGGGCGCGGTCGCCGGTGACGGCCCACAGGAGGGCGTTCTGGTAGGCGGCGGCCGAGTCGGCGACGGCCTGGTTCTGGAAGTTCGCGGGGCCGCGGCCCCAGGAGGTGATCTGGCCGGTGTTCTGGACGGTGTACGACGCCTGGGACCGGGCGTGGGCGGCCAGCGCGAGGTAGCCGTCGTACCCGGGCGACTGCCTGCCCTGGACCGCGGACCGCATCCGGGCCAGGTCGTCGGCGGTGTGCAGGATCCCGGGGTGGGTGAAGGCGAAGGCCTCGCCGGCGGCTTCGTCGGCCGCCCGGGCCGCCGCGGGCACGAACAGGGTGTTCGCGCCGGCGGCGAGCAGCAGCGCACCGGATGTCCTGAGCAGGCCGCGACGGCTGAGCGGGCTCACTGTGCGGCCGCCTCCGCCTCGGCGGTCGTGAGGAACCTGAGGTTCGTCACGTGCTCGTTGGAGAACCACTGAATCTCGTCGGTGGTGTGGTACCAGCTCGGCTTCTTCATCGAGTCGGCGACGACGACACCGTTGATCACGAGGTTCTCGAAGGTGACGTTGTCGATGCCGTGCTCGGCGTCGTAGCCGAGGAAGAGCGACGGGTTGGCGTGGGTGCCGATGTAGCTGAGGTTCTTGACGTAGACGTCCTGGATGCCGCGGCCGACCGAGGTGTTGTACTTCGGGTTGAACGTCACCTTCATGTAGATGACCTGGCCCCAGCGGAAGTCCTCGATCCGGACGTCCTCGATGCGCACGTTCTTGATGAGGTTGGAGTCGCCGGGGTTGAGGGCGATGCAGCCCTGGTAGTTCATCTGGGGCTCGCGGTGGTCGAGGATGTCGATGTTCCTGATGACCAGGTTCTCGAGGACCTCGGGGGCGTCGGTGTTGCCGTGGGTGCCGATGTTGACCGGGTGGGCGACGTCGGCCCACAGGGAGCAGTTCTGCACGGTGATGTCGCGGGTGTCGCCGTAGTAGTCCCAGCGGTGGGCGTAGAGGGCGACGCAGTCGTCGGAGTTGCGCAGGAAGCAGCCGTCGAGGACGACGTCGCTGGAGGAGAAGATGTCGATGCCGTCGCCGTTGCCGCGCGAACTGA
Organism: Streptomyces sp. NPDC007162; assembly: GCF_040634175.1. Classification (NCBI taxonomy): domain Bacteria; kingdom Bacillati; phylum Actinomycetota; class Actinomycetes; order Kitasatosporales; family Streptomycetaceae; genus Streptomyces; species Streptomyces sp. NPDC007162. The sequence continues at coordinate 1,618 of NZ_JBEYFC010000396.1, read as the reverse complement.
AGCCGCGGACCTTCTTGATGCGGACGTTCCGGGCCTCGCCGAGGGTGGTGATGTAGCCACCCGGGTTCATGATGATGACGTCCTCGACCCGGATGTTCTCGCTGCCCTCGCACAGGACGCCGCCGCCGGGGCTGGCCCAGATCATGCCGTGCCCCTTGAGGGCGGCCTTCTGGACGTCCTTGAAGTGGACGGTCGCCTTGAGGACGGCGCCGCCGGCGAGGTAGACGGTCTTGCCGCTGGGGACGGTGAGGGTGCCGCCGGGCACGGTCCCCACGCCGGGGCCGAAGTAGATGACGTCGGGGTCGTCGGCGGCGGGCGGGTGGTGGTCGACACGGTTGGTGACGACGTGCAGGCAGTCGAAGATCTCGTCGTTGATCTGGACGACCAGGTCCTTGGGCTCGTCGAGGGTGAACCGCAGGGTGTCGCCCAGGAGTTCGGGCTTGATGCCGTACGAGTCCGGTCTCACCCGGGCCTTGGCCGTGCCGCCCTTGAGGTAGGTCACCTCGACCTCCACGGAGCACTGGAAGTCGAAGTACACCAGGGAGGAGCTGTACACCTTGCCCGAACCGGTGGCCGGGTTGATCTCCTCGAACTGCGGCCGGTACACGTCCAGGGTCTGCCAGTCGCCGTCGGGGGCGGTGCGCACCCGCACCTGGAAACTGGTGTTGGCGGGCACGGCGGCCGGGCGGGGGTAGGTGACCAGCCCGGGTGCGGGGGCGCGGTCCGCCGCCTGCGCGGCGGTCGCGGTCAGGGCGCCGGACAGTCCGGCGGCGAGCGCGGTGGCCCCGGCGGCCTGTAGTGCGGTACGGCGGGAGAACGGCGCGTTCATCTGATGCTCCTAGCGGTGAACAGGGCGCCTGGCGGCGCTACTTGAGACCGGGCGTCGACATACCGGCGACGAAGAGCCGCGCTGGGCGACGAGGAAGACCAGCAGGACGGGGACGACGTACCCGACGGACGCGGAGCAGGCGTCCAGTTCCTGCATCACGTCCCGGGCCGCGAAGCAGGCGGCGCCGGCCGACCGGAGCACAGGCGTGCGTCTGCATGGACTTCCCACTCTCTGCGCGGAGGTGACAGGGCGTCGGCCGTTAAGCAACCGGTTGCTATGGGCGGTGAGGGGAGCTTCAACCCGTGGGAGAGCATCGTCAAGAGGGGCGACGGACTTTCGAAAACCGTTCGGCGGCAACCGGTTGCTCTTGCGTACCGGTTGCTGCTCACAAGCCGTTCGGTCGACCGCACGTCGAAAGATTCCGACTCATACCCCTTGCTGGTAGCGGTCGAGCCGTCCTACTGTCCCGTGGAAACCGGTTTCTAAGGCACTGCCGAGCCGCCGCCCTCGTCCCCGAGAGCGCCAACCTCCGAAGGAACACGGTCAATGAACTCCACCAGGTTGGTCCGCGCCGCGATCGCGGGCCTCACGCTGACAGGTCTGCTCTCCGCCTGCGGCGGATCGGGCTCCGGCGGCTCCGACGCGGCCTCCGGTCCGGTCACCCTGCCCTTCTGGGGCTGGGCCAACGGCCAGGAGGCCGTGGTGAAGGCGTTCAACGCCGCCCACAAGGACGTCCAGTTGACGTACACGAAGGTCACCGACCAGCTGACCATGCAGAAACAGCTCACC
>NZ_JBEYFC010000395.1:0-8637 GCF_040634175.1 Streptomyces sp. NPDC007162 | reverse complement strand
GAGGAGTTCCCTGATGCGCAGGTCGTCGGGGCCGACGCCCTCGATCGGGCTGATCGCCCCACCGGGCACCACGTCCTCGCCAGCCCCTACGAGCTCCCCGACCGGGCGCTGTCCCCGGCGCGGCACCAGGTCGAGCAGGGGGCGGCGGTCTGATGAGCGCGCGCCGTCGTCTCCTCGCCGCCGTCCGGCGCCGTGCCACGGCCCGGCTCGCCCGGCCGCGTGCCTGGCTGATGAACCGGCTCTTCCTGCCCCGCAGGGCGGGCCGTACCGCACGTCTGCGCTACGCCGCCCTGCTGGACGGCCAGACCGTCAACCTGCACGCCGAGCTGCCCGGCTCGGTGACCGGGGCGGACCACGCCGAGATCGTCGTACAGCGTCGGCGCCACCGTCACCGGGTCCCCGCCCGGGTCTACGCCGGGCGGGACGGCCGCTTCCTCGTCGACGCGGCGGTGCTGCTGGGCACCGGCACCAGGGGAGTGCCCGTCACCCCGGGGCGCTGGAAACTGCGGCTGGACGTGGGCGCCGGGCGCCGGGTCCGCCAGTTCCCGCTGCTGCTCGCGGAGCTGACGAGGCCTCCGACGGGCACGACAGGGCCCATGACGTCGTCGCCGGTCACCGCCGACCGCTACCGGCTCGGCCGGACCGTCCGGGGTGACGCGCGCTTGGTGTGCGCCAAGGCGCGGCCCGCCGCCGAGGTGGTCAACGTGCACATCGAACACGCGCGCATCGAGGTCGATCTGCGCCTGCTCGGAGTCGGCTCCGACGCCCGGCAGGCCGAGTTCGTCGCCGCCGGGCGGAGTGTGACGCGCCCGCTGGACGAAGTGGAGCCCGGCGTCTGGCGGGTGGACGTCCCGCTGGCCGAGATGGTCCCGACCGGAAGCCGGCGCGTGCACTGGGACGTCCTCGTCCACACGGACGCCCGCGCGCCCCTGCGCCTCGGGCGCCGGCTGCACGACGTCCGGGCGCCGGGGCGGGTGTTCGCGATGCGGAAGATCCTCGTGGCACCGCGACGCGACACCCTGATGATGATCGAACCCCGCTACACCCCCGCCGGGAACCTGCGGTTCACCTGCGGTGACGGTGCCGGGGCGGAGTAGAGGAACCCATGAGAATCGCCTTCCTGCTGACCCAGGCCGACGTGCTGGGCGGCGAGGAACGAGCCGTGCTCGGTCACGCCGGTACGCTCGCCGACCGGCACGAAGTCAGCGCCATCAGTGTGTTCAAGGCGCGGCGCCGGCGCTTCACGCCCCCCGATCCCCGGGTGCCGGTCAGGTTCCTCATCGAGTCGCTCCAGCACCGGCCCGTACGCCGCTCGACCCTGGACGCCGGCACCAGCCTCGCCCTGAGCGCGGTGCCCAGTGAGGTCGTCGAGCGCCGCTGGGACGACCGCTTCCACCGGCTCGCCGACATCGAACTGGAGTACGCGCTTCAGGACATCGACGTCGACGTCCTCGTCACCACCTCGTCGGCCCTGCTCGCCTACGCCGCGCGGTTCGCCCCGCCGCACGTCCTCACGGTCCACTACGAACTGAGTGCGCCGGAAGTGGCCGGCCCCGCCGCCGAACCCCTCCTCCGGCACATCACGCGCTGCGACGCGGTGGCGCTGGCGTGCGCCCGCTCCCACGACTGGTACACCGAGACGTTCGGCGCCGGTGCCCCGTCGCTCGTGGTGATCCCGCCCGCGCTCGCGGAGGGGTTCCGGCCCCGCTCCACACTGGAGACCCGGATGGTGACCCTGGCCGCCCGGCTGGAGGAGCGTTCGGGGATCGCCGACGCCCTGACCGCCTGGGCGCGGGTCAGCCCGCTGCACCCCACCTGGGTCCTGCGGATCATCGGTGACGGCCCGCTCGGCAACCGGCTCACCGGCCACCGCGACCAGCTCGGCTTGCACGGAACCGTCCAGTTCGTGGGGGAGGCACCGCCCAGCCTCGCCGAGGAGTGGGCCAAGGCCAGCGTCGCGCTGAGCACCTCGACCGAGGACGCCGTGGGACTGGCGCTGCGCGAGGCCCAGGCCGCCGGGGTGCCCGTCCTGGCGTACGACAGTCCCCACGCCCCCCGGGAGATCGTGCACGAGGGGCGCACCGGCCTCCTCACCACTCCCGGGGACACGGATGCCCTGGCCACCTCGCTGCTCAACTTGATCGAGAACACCGAGACGCGCCTGGGCATGGGCAACCTCGCCGCCGAGGCGGCCCTGCGGTTCCGGGCCGGCGACCAGTGGGACGGCCTGCTCACCGCACTCGATGCGGACCGGGCGAGCGGTCGCCGCGCCGCGCTGAAGGCCGAGCGGATCGCCGCGCACGCCCTCGTCGCCGGTGCGGGCGGCCAGGCCCGGGCCGCGGCCGCCGCCCCGCGCAGCACCCAGCACTCCAGCCGGCTCCAGCAGGCCGAGGAGCGGCTCCTCACACAGCGCGGCCTGGTGCGCGACGGCGGACAGGTGTGCCGCCTGATCGACGCGGAGACCCCCTTCGACACCGTCCAGGCGAACCTGGCGATGACGGCTGCCGCGCTGGAAGCGGCCCGCATCCCGTACTTCGTCTCCCGGACCACGAAGGTGCGGCACACCGTCGCCGTGCACGCCGACCACCGCGAGGCCGTCCTCAAGGCGCTCGCCCAGCACTTCGAGAAGCAGGCCGTGTACATGGCACTGCTCAACGACGCCGACACCTCGGTCGCCACCACGCTCGCCGGACTCGCCACCGAGTACCTGCGCACGGACTGCTCCGGAGTGCGGGTCTACCAGAGCGTCGTCACACCGTCCCGCACCCTGCGGCTCGGAGCGGCCTACGGCTGTACCGTCGCGTTCTGGGAGGACGACCCGGAGGACTCCGGCACCATCGTCTCCCCGTACCGCACCCTGATCGGTTCGAGGGTGCCCAAGAGCGCGCTGCGCCGGGTGCCGATGGCTCTCGGCGGGCGCCAGTACCCGACGCTGGAAGCGTTCGCGGGCACCCTGCACCACGACATCGCGTTCCCGGTCGACGCCGTCTACACCTGGGTCGACGGCGCCGACGTCTCCTGGCTGGAGCGCAAGAACGCGGTACTGGCCGCCAAGGGGATCGAGACGGAGGACGCGGCCACGAGCGCGGCCCGCTTCCGCAACCGCGACGAACTGCGGTACTCACTGCGGTCCCTGGACATGTACGCCCCCTGGATCAGGAACATCTACCTCGTCACGGACCGGCAGGTCCCGAAGTGGCTGGACCCCCAACACCCCCGGGTCCGCGTGGTGGACCACACCGAGATCTTCGGCGGCGAAGGGGCGTTGCCCACGTACAACTCGCACGCCATCGAGAGCCGGCTGCACCACATCGAAGGACTGGCCGAGCACTTCCTGTACTTCAACGACGACGTCTTCGCCGCCCGCCCCCTCCAGCCCGGCCTGTTCTTCCTGGGCAACGGCCAGTCGAAGCACTTCATGTCGTCGAACGCCATTCCGATGAACCCCATCACGGACGGCGACGAGTTCAGCCGCATGGCGGCGAAGAACAACCGGCAGCTGGTGGCCTGGATGTTCGGCCGGACCCTCGTCAACTCGTTCATCCACGCCCCGCACCCGTTGCGCCGCAGCGTCATGTACGACCTGGAGGAGCAGTTCCCGGACGCGCTCGGCAACACCGCCCGCAACCAGCTGCGCGACCCGTCGGACGTGTCCGTCGCCTCGTCGCTGCACCACTACTTCGGCTACTACACGGGCCGCAGCGTGCCGGGCGGCATCTCCAGCGGGTTCGTCAACGTCGGCCTCAGCGAGCAGGTGAAGAGGCTCAACCACCTCCTCGCGGAGCGGGCCAACGACGTCTTCTGCCTCAACGACTTCCACGGCGGGGACATCTCCGAGGACGAGCAGGACGCCACCCTGGCCGCGTTCCTGCCCAGCTACTTCCCGATAGCCAGCCAGTTCGAGGCGGGTTCGCCCCGCAACCAGCTCTTCCACGCGGGGCGCCTGCCCGGCTGGCCGCTCTGAAAGGAACCATGAACACGTTCTGCATCCTGGGCAACTCCGTGGCCACCTCCCGCAGGCCCGAAGAGGCGCCCATGGCCGGCTGGGGCCAGTACCTCGACGAGTTCCTCTCCGGTCACCACGAGGTCAAGAACTACGCCCGCGACGCGATGACCGCGCGGTCCTACTACACCGAGCGGATGGCGAGCCTGCTCAACTCGCTCGTCCCCGGCGACATCGTGGCCATCGACTTCGGTGCCGTCGAACAGCGGGTCAACGTGCCGCTGCGCTACCACAGTCCCCGGGAGTTCGCCGAGTTCCTCCGGCTCTACGTGGAGGCGGTCCGCGGTGAGGGAGCTCTGCCGCTGCTGCTCACCCCGACGGCGCGCTGCGTCTACGACGTCCAGGGCAACGTCCTGAACACCCATGACGTCTACCCGGACGTGATCCGCGAGGTCGCGGCCGGCACGGGCGCCGACCTGATCGACCTGAACCACCACACCACGCGGTTGCTGCAGGAACTCGGCCCCACCCGGGCGCGGCGCCTCTTCCGCTGGACCGACCCGGGCGAGCACCCCCACCACCCCGAGGGCATCGTCGACTCCACCCACTTCAACGAGACCGGTGCCCGCGAAGTGGCCCGCATCCTCTGCTCCGCGCTCCTGCACGCCCGCACCCTGCCGCCCGGCCTCGTCAACCCCGACAGCCTCGGCGCGGGTGAGTACCCGCCGGTGACCGCCGAGTTCACGGTCGCCAACCCCGAGTCCGTGCTCTACGGCGGCAACCGGATCACCGGCCCGGCACCCGTGATCGCCGCCCCCACCCCCTCGAAGATCGTCAGCCCGCTGCACAAGTTCGCGGGAACGGCCCCGCCCGGCACGTCCTACCTGCTGTTCTTCGAGAACGGCGGCTACCTCGGCGGCACCTCCATCGGTCCCACCGGTACCTGGCAGTGGCGCCGAGCGGTCAGCTGGCCCGGCGGCGACCACCTGCTGCAGGCGGTCGGGCTCACGGAGTCCGGCGTGACCGAGGTCGCGTCGGTGCCCTTCACCGTCTGGGACCACGTCGAGCCCCCGGTCGTCCTCGGCCCCCGCGAAGGCGCCTTCAGCGGACCGCGGCCGCGCTTCTCCGGAACCGCCGACCACGGCGTGACCAAGGTGGTGCTGCTCGAAGGCGGCCGGCTGATCGCCGAGGCGCCGGTGCGCGACGACGGCACCTGGAGCGTGCGCCATGCGCACGACTGGAAGCCCGGCACCTACCAGGTCGACTTCGTGTCGGTCTTCAGCGCCCTGCACTCCAGGCCGGCCTCCCTGCGGCTCAGGGTCCACGGGATTCCCGAGGGCAACTGGATCCGGGAGTCCGCGCTCCGCGCCCGCGAGGTCTGCGGGGACGAGAAGTGCGAGCACCTGCCGTTCCACGGGCGCTGGTGACCGGGCGGCCCCGGTGATCAGGGCATGCGCAGCCGTACCGTACCCACGAGAGCACGGTGGTCGGAGCACCTGACGAGCCCCCGGCACGAGGTGGGGACGGCCAGGGCGACGGCCGCGTACGGTCCGGCCAGCCGCGACTCGCGCACGAAGATCTCATCGATCTTGGCACGGCCCCCGCAGGGCGGCGCGCTGCCGGGAGTCCCCAGTGCCGTCCACTCCCCGTACCCGGGACAGTGGGCCTTGTCCGCGTCGTCCAGTTCCCGGTGGCTTCCCGTGTTCGCGGGGTTGGCGGCCGTGGACGCCGAGGGCGCGTAGAACGCGTTCAGCCGGGCGTAGTCGGGCTGGGCGTTGAAGTCGCCGGCGATGATGTAGGCCTGACCGGCCGCGTCGAAGCCGTCCAGGACGTTCAGGACCGCCCGGAGCTGCCGGACGTTGACGGGAACGCCGGAGCGCACGGCGTTGCTGGTGGTGAGGTGCACGGTGCAGAACTTCATCCGGGGCCCGTCCCGCAGCGCCGCGCACAGCAGCCGCCGGTGTTCCGCCGTGCCGTCGGAGGGCAGGAGGTACTCCCGCGAGGAGCCCAGCGGCTCCCTGCTGAACAGGGCGATGCCGTAGTCGCCGGTGCCACCGCACAGTCCGGGCGACGCGGCACGTGTGGTGGCGAAGCGGGCGAACGCCCCGGGACCGTCGGGCCACCCGCGCTCGGCGAGGAGTTTCCTCATCCGGTCGAACTGGCCCCGGCAGACCTCGTTGAGGGAGACGAAGTCCGCCTCGCGGTGGCGTATCGAGTCGACGGCGGCCTCGGCCAGTCCGTCGTCGACGGCGCCGTGGTGCAGGGCGTTCCCCGCGATGTTCCAGTGCCAGACGCGGAACGTGCGGTCGGTGTGCCCGTCCCGGCCCGGCCACGAGAGGGCCGCGGCCAGGGCGGTGAGCGCCGCCACGACCGCGAGCAGCGTCGTGCGGCCGGACACCGGACCTGTGAGCGTGTGCGATTTTCTCATGACAACCGGTATTTTCCCGGAACGACGACGGGGGCCTCCGCAGCACTGCGGAGGCCCCCTGCGGCTGACCGGCCGTTACGCCGGGACCGACGCCACGCCCGGGGCCAGGAACTTCTTGCCGTTCACGCGCTCCGAGACGCCCTCGCGGTCCAGGTACGGCGTGATGCCGCCCAGGTGGAAGGGCCAGCCCGCGCCCGTGATCAGGCACAGGTCGATGTCCTGCGCCTCGGCGACGACACCCTCGTCGAGCATGAGCCCGATCTCCTGGGCGACGGCGTCCAGGACGCGGTCGCGGACCTGCTCCTCGCTGAGGACCGAGTCGCCCTGCTTCAGCAGCGCGGCGACCTCGGGGTCCAGCTCCGGCTTCCCGCTGTCGTACACGTAGAAGCCGCGCTTGCCCGCCTTGACGACGGCCGCGAGGTTCGGGGAGACCGTGAAGCGGTCCGGGAAGGCCCGGTTGAGGGTCTCCGAGACGTGCAGGCCGATGGCGGGACCGACCAGCTCCAGGAGGACGAGCGGCGACATCGGCAGGCCCAGGGGCTCCACCGCCTTCTCCGCGACCTCGACCGGGGTGCCCTCGTCGATGACGTTCTGGATCTCGCCCATGAAGCGGGTGAGGATGCGGTTCACGACGAACGCGGGGGCGTCCTTGACCAGAACGGCGGTCTTCTTCAGCTTCTTGGCGACGGCGAACGCGGTCGCGAGGGACGCGTCGTCGGTCGCCTCGCCGCGCACGATCTCCAGGAGCGGGAGGATCGCGACCGGGTTGAAGAAGTGGAAGCCGACGACCCGCTCGGGGTTCTTCAGCTTCGACGCCATCTCCGTCACCGACAGCGAGGAGGTGTTGGTGGCGAGGATCGCGTGCGCCGGGGCGACCGCCTCGACCTCCGCGAACACCTGCTGCTTGACGCCGATCTCCTCGAAGACCGCCTCAATGACGAAGTCCGCGTCCGCGAAGCCCTCGGCCTTGTCCAGCACACCGGTGACCAGGGCCTTGAGACGGTTGGCCTTGTCCTGGTTGACACGGCCCTTGCCGAGCAGCTTGTCGATCTCCGCGTGGACGTAGCCCACGCCCTTGTCGACGCGCTCCTGGTCGATGTCGGTCAGCACGACCGGCACCTCCAGGCGGCGCAGGAACAGCAGCGCGAGCTGGGAGGCCATCAGACCGGCGCCGACGACACCGACCTTGGTGACCGGGCGCGCCAGGTTCTTGTCCGGGGCGCCGGCGGGCCGCTTGCCGCGCTTCTGCACCAGGTTGAACGCGTAGATGCCGGCGCGCAGTTCACCGCCCATGATCAGGTCGGCGAGGGCCTGGTCCTCGGCGTCGTAGCCCTGCTGGAGGTCGCCGTTCTTGGCGGCGGCGATGATGTCCAGGGCGCGGTACGCGGCCGGGGCGGCGCCGTGCACCTTGGAGTCGGCGACGAACCGGCCGCGCGCGACGGCCTGGTCCCAGCCCTCGCCGCGGTCGATCGCCGGACGCTCGACCTTGATGTCGCCCTTCAGCACCTGGGCGGTCCAGATCAGCGACTGCTCCAGGAAGTCGGCGCCTTCGAAGAGGGCGTCGGCGATGCCGAGGTCGAAGACCTGCTGGCCCTTGAGCTGCTTGTTCTGGTTCAGGCTGTTCTCGATGATGACCGAGACGGCCTTGTCGGCGCCGATCAGGTTCGGCAGCAGCGTGCAGCCGCCCCAGCCGGGCACCAGGCCGAGGAAGACCTCGGGGAGGGAGAACGCCGGGATGGCCTTCGACACCGTGCGGTACGCGCAGTGCAGACCGACCTCGACGCCACCGCCCATCGCGGCACCGTTGTAGTACGCGAAGGTCGGCACCGCGAGGCCGGCGAGGCGCTTGAAGACCTCGTGGCCGCCCTTGCCGATGGCGAGCGCGTGCTCGTGCTCCTTGAGCAGCTCGACGCCCTTGAGGTCGGCGCCGACCGCGAAGATGAACGGCTTGCCGGTGACACCGACACCGACGATCGTGCCGTCGGCGGCCTCCTTCTCCACCTGGTCGATGGCGGTGTTGAGGTTCGCCAGCGACGCGGGGCCGAAGGTGGTCGGCTTGGTGTGGTCCAGGCCGTTGTCCAGGGTGATCAGCGCGAACCGGCCGGCCCCGGACGGGAGGTCGAAGTGGCGTACGTGCGCCGACGTCACGACCTCGTCGGGGAACAGGTCGGAGGCCTGCTTCAGAAGCTCGGCGGTGGTGCTCACTTGTCCCCCTCGAAGTGCGGGTTCTCCCAGATGACCGTCGCGCCCATGCCGAAGCCGACGC
>NZ_JBEYFC010000394.1:0-8645 GCF_040634175.1 Streptomyces sp. NPDC007162 | reverse complement strand
GGTGGCGGGAGGCCGGGGCGAGGCCGGCGACGACGGCGACTCGGAGGCGCGGGCCGTCGCCCGTACCCAAACCCTGATCAAGGGCGAGAACGGCATCGGCACGGTCCGCAAGACCACCCTCCCCGGCGGCCTGCGCATCGTCACCGAGACCCTGCCCTCGGTCCGCTCCGCGACCTTCGGCATCTGGGCCCACGTCGGCTCCCGCGACGAGACCCCCGCCCTGAACGGCGCCACCCACTACCTGGAGCACCTGCTCTTCAAGGGCACCACGCGCCGCTCCGCCCTGGACATCTCCTCCGCCATCGACGCGGTCGGCGGCGAGATGAACGCGTTCACGGCGAAGGAGTACACGTGCTACTACGCACGCGTGCTCGACACCGACCTGCCGCTCGCCATCGACGTCGTCTGCGACATGCTGACCGGCTCCCTGATCCTCGAACAGGACGTGAACGTCGAGCGCGGCGCGATCCTCGAGGAGATCGCCATGACCGAGGACGACCCCGGCGACTGCGTGCACGACCTGTTCGCGCACACCATGTTCGGCGACAACGCCCTCGGCCGCCCCGTCCTCGGCACCGTCGACACCGTCAACGCCCTCACCGCCGACCGCATCCGCCGCTTCTACAAGAAGCACTACGACCCCACCCACCTGGTGGTGGCCGCGGCCGGCAACATCGACCACAACAAGGTCGTACGACAGGTCCGTGCCGCCTTCGAGAAGGCCGGCGCCTTCAGGAACACCGCGGCCGCACCCATCGCCCCACGTGACGGCAGCCGTACGATCCGCACCGCGGGCCGCGTCGAACTCCTCGGCCGCAAGACCGAGCAGGCACACGTCGTCCTCGGCATGCCGGGCCTCGCCCGCACCGACGACCGCCGCTGGGCCCTCGGCGTGCTCAACACCGCCCTCGGCGGCGGCATGTCCTCCCGGCTCTTCCAGGAGGTCCGCGAGAAGCGCGGCCTGGCCTACAGCGTGTACTCCTACACCTCCGGCTTCGCCGACTGCGGCCTGTTCGGCGTCTACGCTGGCTGCCGGCCCTCGCAGGTCCACGACGTCCTGAAGATCTGCCGGGACGAGCTCGACCAGGTCGCCCAGGACGGTCTGCCCGACGACGAGATAGGACGTGCCATCGGCCAGCTCCAGGGCTCCACGGTCCTCGGCCTGGAGGACACCGGCGCGCTGATGAACCGTATCGGCAAGAGTGAGCTGTGCTGGGGCGAGCAGATGTCCGTCGACGACATGCTGGCCCGGATAGCCGCGGTGACCCCGGACGAGGTCCGTTCCGTCGCCCGCGACATCCTGGGACAGCGCCCGTCGCTGTCGGTCATCGGCCCGCTGAAGGACAAACAGGCCGCACGCCTGCACGACGCCGTCGCCTGACACACACCGATAAGGAACGAAGAAGATGAGCAAGCTGCGCGTGGCGGTCCTCGGCGCCAACGGCCGGATCGGCTCCGAGGCGGTCAAGGCGGTCGAGGCCGCGGAGGACCTGGAGCTGGTCGCCGCCCTCGGCCGGGGCGACAAGCTGGAGGCGCTGGAGGCGTCCGGCGCCCAGGTCGCGGTCGAACTCACCACCCCCGCCTCGGTGATGGGCAACCTCGACTTCTGCGTACGCCGCGGCATCCACGCCGTCGTCGGCACCACCGGCTGGACCGACGAACGCCTCGCGCAGCTCAGGGGCTGGCTCGCCCAGTCCCCGGAGACCGGCGTGCTCATCGCCCCCAACTTCTCCATCGGCGCCGTGCTGACGATGAAGTTCGCGCAGATCGCGGCGCCCTATTTCGAGTCGGTGGAGGTCGTCGAGCTCCACCACCCGAACAAGGTGGACGCGCCCAGCGGCACGGCCACGCGCACGGCCCAGCTCATCGCCGAGGCCCGCCGCGTGGCCGGCACCGCCCCGGCGCCGGACGCCACGGTGACCGCCCTGGACGGCGCGCGCGGCGCCAGCGTCGACGGCGTCCCCGTCCACGCCGTCCGCCTCCGCGGCCTCCTCGCCCACCAGGAAGTCCTCCTCGGCGGCGAGGGCGAGACCCTCACCGTCCGCCACGACTCCCTCCACCACAGCAGCTTCATGCCGGGCATCCTGCTCGGCGCCCGCCGCGTGGTCACGACTCCCGGCCTGACCTTCGGCCTGGAGAACTTCCTGGACCTGGGCTGAGCCGAGACCTCTGACATGCGCGCGAAGATCTCCTACGCCGTCACGGCCGCCGTCCTGCTCTTCTACTTCGTTCTGGTCGGCAGCCGCGGTGTGATGCTCATCCAGACCGGCACGGTCCTCACCGTCACCTTCGGCGTGGCGGTACTGATCCTGCCGGTCATCGGCCTGTGGTTCCTGTGGAAGAACACCCAGTTCGTCCGCCGCGCCAACGCCCTCGCCGCCGAACTGGACGCCGAGGGCGGCCTGCCCGTGGACGAGCTGAAGCGCACGCCCGGCGGCCGCATCGACCGGGACTCGGCCGACGAGGTCTTCGCCAAGCGCAGGGCCGAGACCGAGGCCGCCCCCGACGACTGGCGCAGCTGGTTCCGGCTCGCCGTCGCCTACCACGACGCCCGCGACACCCCGCGCGCCCGCAAGGCGATGCAGCGCGCGATAGCCCTGCACGACGGCAGGCCGACCGGGGCCTGAGCCGCTTCTGCCGGTCCCGCCGCGCGCTCAGCTCCGCCGGTACTCCGCCGCCCACGCCTCCACGACGTCCGCCGCCCGGTCGAAGGCCGAGGACCGGCCCACGAAGTCCATGGTGTGCGTGGTCAGCAACGGCGCCGTGTCGTCCGCCGGCCGGTCCTCGCGTACGAGCGTCAGCGCCTGCCCCTGCACCGTGCGCGGCAGCCCCAGCCAGCGCACCGGCTGCTGTGCCGTGCGCACCGAGACGACCCGTCTCCAGGGCACCGTCCGCGTGTGCAGCAGACCCACCTGGCGCACCCCGCGCGCGCTCACCCACACCCCCATGCGCAGTATCCGCAGCGCGGCGGCGATGATCAGCAACGCGATGCAGAGGACCACGGCGGCGGAGGAGAGCGAACCGGTGAGGGCCAGCGCGACCGCCGCGAACAGCACGAACGAGGCGAGCAGCAGCCACAGCGCGGCCCCGCCCACACGCCACGGCCCGGGCCGGTAGGGGCGCCGCCAGCGGTCGCGGTCGTCGTCGTACGGCAGCGCGCTGTCCAGTGCCGCGTCGAAGGTGCGGTCGGCCGTCAGGAAGGGCAGGGGCACGGCTGGTCCTCACTCAATCCATGCGTGGGCTGTGCCCGGTGAGGCTATCCGGCCATGTCCCCGCTCACCACTCACGGGGGTCCGGAAGGGTCAGTGCCCCTGAGAGGCCTGTGACTGCTGGGCGCCGGTGTCGGACGACGTGGACAGCGCGGGCATGCCCAGGACCAGGGCGCCCGCAAGACCGGCCACGAGGGTGAGCCCGAGCAGCCACCGCCCGGCTATCTGGCTCACGGACGACCGGGGCCGGGGCGGGGGAGTGACATTACTGCGGAACCTGTCGGTCTCGGCGAGGAATGCGAACGGGACGGGTTCACGCCGACGGAACATCGGGGGTACGTCTCCTCTCGGGGACGGGGGTCAGAGGGGATCGAACGAATCGCTCTCACCAACACAGACGAGCGAACGAAGCGATAGGTGCCCGGTTGCCCCGAATTCACAGAACTTCACCGAAGTTGGCCAAAGATGTCGCGCCCCGCCACCGAACGCCCCGGTGTCGGTGCCGGGCCGTAGAGTGGGCGCCGCCCGAGAGAAGTGATGGAAGGACCCTCCGAGCCGTGACCGACAACCCCGCCGACGACCTCAAGCCCAGTTTCCGCAGCGAAGTCACCGTCGAGCTGGTCAAGCACAGCGCGGCCGACTCCGACGTGCTGTGGGCCGCCCGTGTCTCCACCGCCGGCGAGCAGTCCCTGGAGGAGCTGCAGAAGGACCCGGAGCGTTCCAAGGGCCTGATCAACTACCTGATGCGGGACCGGCACGGCAGCCCCTTCGAGCACAACTCGATGACCTTCTTCATCAGCGCCCCGATCTTCGTCTTCCGCGAGTTCATGCGGCACCGCGTGGGCTGGTGCCTCGCCGGGGACACGGAGATCACTCTGGAGAGCGAGGCGGGTCAGCTGCGCCGTCGCACCATCGCCGAGCTGTACAGGCTCTGGCACCTGGGCGTCGAGGACCGCCTGCCGCATTCGGCCGGCGGTGTCACCTGGCACAGCCGGGCAGGGAAGTGGATGGCGCAGGTGACGCGCGGCGACAGCAAGCACTACCTCGGCTTCTACGAGAACCGCGAGGCCGCCGAGTCCGCCGTCGCCGAGTTCAGAGAGCTGCACCCCAGCACCCGTATCCGCAAGCTCGAACCGGTACGCCGCAACCACGTGCGCTGCTACGACGAGGAAACCCTCCTCGCGCAGCGGGCGCGGATCGTCGACGTGATCGAGTCGGGCGTCAAGGCGCTCGTCAAGATCACCACGGCGTCGGGCAAGACACTCCGCTGTACCGTCGACCACGCTCTGTTCACCCCTGAGGGCTGGTGCAAGGCGGGCGAGCTCTCCGTCGGGGACGCCGTGCTCGTTTCCGGCACCGCACCGCTCCCGTCACAGGACCTGGTCCCGCCGAGCCTGCGACGTGGCATCGGCGTATGGGCCTCCATGCAGCGCGAGAGGCTCATCAAGGAGTTCGACACCTGTCATCTGTGCGGACAGGGCTTCCCGCGGGAACAGCTCGCGCTCGACCATGTCGTCCCGGTGGCGGGCGACCTGCTCCAGGCCCTCGACGAGAACAACCTCGCTCCCGCCTGCGAGCCGTGCCACGCGGTGAAGAGCGCGGGGGAGCAGGCGCTGGCCCGGCGCCACGGAACGGTCGCCAAGGCGGTGCCGGACCAGATCGTGTCGATCGAGGCCGACGGCGAGGAGATGACCTACGACCTCTCCGTGGAAGGCCCCTGGCACAACTTCCTCGCGAACGATTTTGTCGTCCACAACTCGTACAACGAGGAGTCGGGCCGCTACCGGGAACTCCAGCCGGTCTTCTACGTGCCCGGTGAGGACCGCAAACTGGTCCAGCAGGGACGCCCCGGGAAGTACGAGTTCGTGCCGGGAACCGAAGCCCAGCAGGAGATCACGGAACGCTCGATGCAGGAGTCGTACATCCAGGCGTACGAGCACTACCAGGAGATGCTCGCCGCCGGCGTCGCCCGTGAGGTCGCCCGTGCCGTGCTGCCCGTCGGGCTGTTCTCCTCGATGTACGCCACCTGCAACGCCCGCTCGCTGATGCACTTCCTCGGTCTGCGCACCCAGCACGAGCTGGCCAAGGTGCCGTCCTTCCCGCAGCGGGAGATCGAGATGGTCGGCGAGAAGATGGAGGCGGAGTGGGCCAGGCTCATGCCGCTCACGTACGCCGCCTTCAACGCGAACGGCCGTGTCGCGCCGTAGTACTTACGGCCTGCTTCTCGTGCTTCCTGTCGTACTCGGCACAGATGTACGGATCAGCCTCGCGAGGTGTCCGTATTGCGGCATTTAGAGAAGTTCATCTAGCCTGATCAAACGGACCCGGCACTGCTTGAACCCCCGAGCAGGCAGTGCCGGGCTCCGCATTTGTCCGGACTTTCCCCGCACTCCGAGGGCAGACCGCGCCGTGAGCACCGAGTAGCGTGTAACCCATGGCTCCGACCTCCACTCCGCAGACCCCCTTCGGGCGGGTCCTCACCGCCATGGTCACGCCCTTCACGGCGGACGGCGCGCTCGACCTCGACGGCGCGCAGCGGCTTGCCACCCACCTGGTGGACGCAGGCAACGACGGCCTGATCATCAACGGGACCACCGGCGAGTCCCCCACCACCAGCGACGCGGAGAAAGCGGACCTCGTACGAGCCGTACGGGAAGCGGTCGGCGACCGTGCCCACGTCATCGCGGGCGTCGGCACCAACGACACCCACCACAGCATCGAGCTGGCCCGCCGGGCCGAGAGTGCCGGAGCCCACGGCCTGCTGGTCGTCACGCCGTACTACAACAAGCCCCCGCAGGAGGGCCTGTACCGGCACTTCACGACCATCGCGGACGCCACCGCGCTGCCCGTCATGCTCTATGACATCCCCGGCCGCAGCGGCGTCCCGATCAACACCGAGACGTTCGTCCGCCTCGCCGAGCACCCGAGGATCGTCGCCAACAAGGACGCCAAGGGCGACCTCGGCCGCGCGAGCTGGGCCATCGCGCAGTCCGGCCTGGCCTGGTACTCCGGCGACGACATGCTCAACCTGCCGCTGCTCTCCGTGGGCGCCGTCGGCTTCGTCTCGGTCGTCGGCCACCTGGTCACCCCGGACCTGCGGGCCCTCGTCGAGGCCTTCACCTCCGGCGACGTCCAGAAGGCGACGGAGATCCACCAGAAGCTGCTCCCGGTCTACACCGGCATGTTCCGCACCCAGGGCGTCATGACCACCAAGGCCGCACTCGCCCTCCAGGGACTGCCCGCCGGACCGCTGCGCGCCCCCATGGTCGAATGTTCGGCCGAAGAGATCGCCCAGCTCAAGATCGATCTTGCTGCCGGCGGGGTACAGCTCTGACAACAGACTTTGCGCGGTTGTCCGCGCAGCAAGGCTTCACAACTGAATAAGCGGGACCACCGGTGTGCCCGCACCCCACACAAACGACAACTGCTTATGCACGAACGTCACGCACGCCACGTGCCCGACCGGTACGTGGCGTGCGTGGTGAGGAGAGTCTTTTGAGTCATCCGCATCCTGAACTCGCCCCGCCGCCGCAGCTCCCCGAAGGCGCCCTGCGCGTCACCCCGCTCGGCGGGCTCGGCGAGATCGGCCGAAACATGACCGTCTTCGAGTACGGCGGCCGTCTGCTGATCGTCGACTGCGGAGTGCTCTTCCCCGAGGAGGAGCAGCCCGGAGTCGACCTGATCCTGCCGGACTTCTCGTCCATCCGGGACCGCCTCGACGACATCGAGGGCATCGTCCTCACCCATGGCCACGAGGACCACATCGGCGGCGTCCCCTTCCTGCTCCGCGAGAAGCCGGACATCCCGCTGATCGGCTCCAAGCTGACCCTGGCTCTCATCGAGGCGAAGCTCCAGGAGCACCGCATCCGCCCCTACACGCTGGAAGTGGCCGAGGGCCGGCGCGAGCGGGTCGGACCCTTCGACTGCGAGTTCGTCGCCGTCAACCACTCCATCCCCGACGCCCTCGCGGTCGCCATCCGCACCCCCGCCGGCATGGTGGTCCACACCGGCGACTTCAAGATGGACCAGCTTCCGCTGGACAACCGTCTGACGGACCTGCACGCGTTCGCCCGGCTGAGCGAGGAGGGCATCGACCTGCTCCTGGCCGACTCGACGAACGCCGAGGTCCCGGGCTTCGTCCCGCCCGAGCGCGACATCTCGAACGTCCTGCGGCAGGTCTTCGCCGGCGCCCGCAAGCGGATCATCGTGGCCAGCTTCGCCAGCCACGTCCACCGCATCCAGCAGATCCTGGACGCGGCCCACGAGTACGGCCGCCGGGTCGCCTTCGTCGGCCGTTCCATGGTCCGCAACATGGGCATCGCCCGGGACCTCGGCTACCTCAAGGTCCCGCCGGGCCTGGTCGTGGACGTCAAGACCCTCGACGACCTGCCCGACCACGAGGTGGTCCTGGTCTGCACGGGCTCCCAGGGCGAGCCGATGGCGGCCCTGTCCCGGATGGCCAACCGCGACCACCAGATCCGCATCGTCGACGGCGACACGGTCATCCTGGCCTCGTCCCTGATCCCCGGGAACGAGAACGCGGTCTACCGCGTCATCAACGGACTGACCCGCTGGGGCGCCAACGTCGTCCACAAGGGCAACGCCAAGGTGCACGTCTCCGGCCACGCCTCGGCCGGCGAACTGCTGTACTTCTACAACATCTGCCGCCCGAAGAACCTGATGCCGGTCCACGGCGAATGGCGGCACCTGCGCGCCAACGCCGAGCTCGGCGCCCTCACCGGCGTCCCGCACGACCGCATCGTGATCGCCGAGGACGGCGTCGTCGTGGACCTCGTCGCGGGCAAGGCGAGGATCTCCGGCAAGGTCCAGGCGGGCTACGTGTACGTCGACGGCCTCTCCGTCGGCGACGTGGGTGAGCCGGCTCTCAAGGACCGCAAGATCCTCGGCGACGAGGGCATCATCTCGGTCTTCGTGGTCGTCGACGCGTCCACCGGCAAGATCACCGGCGGGCCCCACGTCCAGGCCCGCGGCTCCGGCATCGAGGACTCCGCGTTCGCGGACGTCCTTCCGAAGATCTCGGAGGTGCTGGAGCGCTCGGCCCAGGACGGGGTCGTGGAGCCCCACCAGCTGCAGCAGCTCATCCGCCGGACCCTCGGCAAGTGGGTCTCGGACACCTATCGGCGCAGGCCAATGATCCTGCCGGTGGTCGTGGAGGTCTGACCCTCGTCCGCCTGAACGTGGAGCGGGGTGCCTCGATTTGCATCGAGGCACCCCGCTCCAGTACGTTTACGGCTCTGCCCGACCGGGAACCCCAGTGCTTCATGGACTGGATCCGGTTGCCCCGGACCGGGTGGAAATTCCGACTCAGAACTTCTGATAAAGTCGGAACCGCCGGAAAGGGAAACGCGAGAGCGGGAACCTGGAAAGCACCGAGGAAATCGGATCGAGAAAAGATCTGATAGAGTCGGAAACGCA
>NZ_JBEYFC010000393.1:0-8664 GCF_040634175.1 Streptomyces sp. NPDC007162 | reverse complement strand
GCCACCGGCTCAGTGATCCGGCCACGTCGTCCGGCAGGAGCTCGGCGGTGTCCACGGGTCCGAAAACGTCGGTGAAGGCCGCGTGCGCGAGGGGCTGCCGTGCTGGCGATCCAGGTACTGGTTCTCGGCGGGGCGCGGGCGGCCGGCGGGCGTCGGACGGGCGGTCGTCGGTCCTACTCGTCCAGGGTCAGCGCCTTGCGCAGCTGGACCAGCGTCCGGGACAGCAACCGGGACACGTGCATCTGGGAGATGCCGAGTTCCTCACCGATCTCCGACTGGGTCAGGCCCGCCACGAAGCGCAGCGACAGGATCCTGCGGTCCCTGGAGGGGAGTTCGGCGATCAGCGGCTTGAGGGACTCGATGTACTCGATGCCCTCCAGGCCGTGGTCCTCGTACCCGATCCGGTCCGCCAGCGCGCCCTCGGAGTCGTCCTCGTCGGGCTGTGCGTCCAGGGAGGAGGCCGTGTACGCGTTGGCGGCCGACATGCCCTCGACCACCTCCTCCTTCGAGATGCCGAGGCGTTCGGCGAGTTCCGCGACCGTGGGGGCGCGGTCCAGCTTCTGGGCCAGCTCGTCACCCGCCTTGGCCAGGTCGAGCCGCAGCTCCTGGAGGCGGCGCGGGACCCGTACCGACCACGACGTGTCGCGGAAGAAGCGCTTGATCTCGCCGATGATGGTCGGCATCGCGAAGGTGGGGAACTCGACACCGCGGGCCAGTTCGAAGCGGTCGATCGCCTTGATCAGGCCGATCGTGCCGACCTGGATGATGTCCTCCATCGGCTCGCTGCGGGAGCGGAACCGGGAGGCGGCGAACTTGACCAGTGCGAGGTTCAGTTCGACGAGCGTGTTGCGCACGTACGAGTATGCGTAGGTGCCTTCCTCCAGCGACTCCAGCCGCTCGAAGAGGGTCTTGGACAACGCGCGCGCGTCGACCGCGTCGACCTCGTCGTAAGGGGGGATCTCGGGAAGGTCCGCGATCAGTCCCTCGATGGCATCCAGTTGTTCCGGTGGGGGTGTCGACGTCGCCGTCCGGGTATGCGAGGCGTCGAGCCGGGGTGACATGGTGTCCTCCATCGTTCTCGGCATAAGGCTGCCGAAGCCGTGCGTGCACTGCGGTGTGCGGCGCCTCCAAAGCCGGCCGTGTCGGTTCAGGTGTCGGGTACTAGCCCTACCCGCTCCGTCGAGCCCATCGCAAGTCCGTTCTATTGCTATTTGTCCAGTTAGGGGGGGTTGTTCGGGTGTCGGAGTCCGTGGAGAAGGCGTAATGTTCGAGGGCGTCGGCAAGGCGTTCGGCGGACATCGGAGGGCATCGCCAGACATCGGTCAGGCGGTGGCAAAGCGGTCACGACCTCGGGAGAGAGACGGCAATGGACCACGGGACGGTCGGCAGCGCACAGTCGGGCCGGCTTCTGGTGGAGGTGCGGGAAGAGGGTTCCAGCGCCGTGGTGACTCCGGCTGGTGAGCTCGATCACCACACCGCGGATCTCTTGCGCGAGCCACTCGACGATCTCCTCGACAAGGGATTCTCACGCCTCGTCGTCGACTGCTCACGCCTTGAGTTCTGCGACTCGACCGGGCTGAACGTGCTGCTCGGCACCAGACTGCGGGCCGAGGCGGCGGGCGGCGGTGTGCACCTGGCCGCGATGCAGCCCGTGGTCGCCCGGGTGTTCGAGATCACCGGAGCCGAGGCGGTCTTCACCGTCCACGACTCCGTGGCGGCGGCCCTGTCCGACGAGACCGACGACGAGGGCTGAGTCCTGCGCCCTGCCGTCCGGAACCGGGGGGTGTTCCCGCCGATCGGTCGGGCAGGAGTGATTCTGGATCTGTCGGCGCCCGGCCCGGGCACGCCTGAGTGAGTCAGGCCGACAGGACCGTACGAAACTGCAACGACGCGAATTCTGAATCGTGAACCGGTGAAACGGTGAGGTGAAGCGCTGATGAGCACCACCCGGCCTTACCCGCCGGGCGACCGTGGCCCGGAGCCCAGCGGCGCTTCCGGGATGTCCGAGACGGCGGCGTCCGGTGTGCCGCCCGCCTCGTCGGGGGGTCGTCAGGTCCGCAGTGTGCGCCTCGAAGGGGAGAGCGGGGTGGTGCCGCTCGCCCGCGACTTCACCCGCGAGGCGCTGTACGCGTGGGGGTGGCTGCCGGCCGCCACCGCCGACCGCAGGGCCGCCGCGGAGGACGTGCTGCTCGTGGTGTCCGAGCTGGTCACCAACGCGTGTCTGCATGCCGAAGGGCCCGACGAGCTGTTCCTGGCCTGCGACAACAAGGTGATCCGGGTGGAGGTGTCGGACCGCGGGAACGGTCAGCCGGCGCCGCGGACCCCGCACCGCGCGGGGCGGCCCGGGGGGCACGGGATGTTCATCGTGCAGCGGCTGTGTCTCGACTGGGGGGTCGTACGGACCCCGGGGGCGGCCGGGAAGACCGTCTGGGCGGAACTCGGGGCACCGGCGTAGGGCGCCCCGCTCCGTCGGCATCCCCACACTTCCGCCACGCCCTTTCTCTTCCCTCCTCTTGAGCCCCGGCGTACCTTGACGGCCCATCTGATACGCCGTCAGGAACGAGGTGGACCGTGCCGTCCTCCAAGCGAACCGCCGCGCTCGCGTCCGCCGCGGCGCTGGCCGGCTCGGCGGTGCTGCTCGCCGCCCCGGCCGCGCACGCCACCGTCGTCGACGTCGACTACCAGTGCCAGACGCCGATCGGCCAGAAGAGCGCGGTCTCCCCGATCGACATCAAGAGCGTCCGCAGTGGCAGCGGCTACACGATCACGATGTCCTGGCAGAAGGGCGTCTCCTCCAGTCCCGTGGAACTCGGCAAGGGCGCGATGAGCCCGAGCGCCACCATCACGCTCGGCGGCGCCGAGACCGGCACCCTGAACGTCACCGGGGCCGCCAACCAGGCCGCGATCCCCGCCAACACCCCGATCAAGATCAGCGACCTGAGCGGCACCTACACCCCGAAGAAGTCCGGCAAGGTGACCTTCACCCCGGGCACGCTCGTCATCAAGGCGCTCGGTACGACGACGAAGTGCAACCCCACCAACAACCCCGGACCTGCCCTGACCCTGGACGTGACGGCGTCGGGAGGCGGTTCGAGCGGCGGTTCGAGCAGTTCCGGCTCGTCGTCCGGCGGCACGGGCACCGACTCCGGCGGCACCCTCCCCAAGACCGGCCCCGAGGACTCCTTCGTCGCGCTCGGCACCCTCGGCGGCACCGTGCTGCTCGCGGGCGCGGCCGGCACCCTCTGGCTGACCCGGCGGAACCAGGCCGCACGCCGCTGACCCACCGGGTCCGACCGCTGGAGCCGCCCATGTCACCCACCCGCTCCGCACACCCCCGACTCCCAGCGGAGCCCACCCGCCCCACGCCCTCCGCACAGCCTGCGGAGCGATCGGGGCACCTTGCGCACGCCGTGCCCCCCATCCGCCCCCTGTGCCTCACAAGCCCCGCCCACCCTGCCCACCCCGCGGCCCCCCTCCACCCCACGCCTCCCGTCCGGTCCGCGTGCTCCGGGCGTTCCGTCCGGAGCGCCGTTCGGGCTCTCGCGGTCGCTGGGATGGTTCTGCTCGCCGGCGCTCCGCCTGCGGTGGCGGTCGGGGGGTGGTCGGTCGGGCCCGGGGGCGGTGGGCGGCCCTCCTTCTACGCCGAGGGCGCCCCCGGAACGGTCCTCCAGGACACGGTGTCGGTGACCAACCCCGGTCGGCACCCGGTGACGGTACGGCTGACCGGCACCGGTGTCCCGGTCACCCTCGCCGAGCGGGACGTCCGCGTCCCCGCCCGCACCCGTGCCGACGTCCCCTTCACAGTGACCGTCCCCGCGGACGCGGCCCCCGGCGACCGCTCCGGCGCCCTCGTCGCGAACGACGCCGACGGCCGTACCGCCGGCGTCCGCATCCGGCTGCGCGTCGGCGGCCCCGCCCTGACCGCCCTGACCGTCGAACACCTGGCCGTCCACGGTGACCGCATCACCTACGAGCTGGTCAACCGCGGTACGACCGTCCTCGTACCGAAGCTCGCGGTGCACGCCGACGGGGTCTTCGGCCGGGTCCTCATGGACCGCGCCCCGCGCACCCTCCCGGTCCGCCTCGCCCCCGGCACCCGCACCGAACTGAGCGAGCCGTGGCCAGGCCGTCCCGCGCTGGACGCCGTCCACGTCCGGCTGACGGCGACGGCGGCCGGCGGCGCGCACGCCACGGCGAGCACCCGGGCCCACTTCGTGCCCTGGGGCGCGGTGGCGGGTACCACGGCCGCGCTGACGGCGGCGGCCGCCGTGACCGTCGTACGGCTGCGCGGGCGCCGTGCCGAACCGGTGGCCGAATCCCAGTCCCCGGACGTCGAGTTGACGGGAGCAGCGAGGTGAGGGCGCGAGCGTTCCTGGTACTGGCGGCGGTGTTCGCGCTGCTGATGACTCCCCTGGCGGCGGTCGCCGCCGACGGACCGACCGTCAAGGTGTCCAAGGCGCAGGCGGGCACCGGCGGTTCCGTCACCGTCAGCGGCACCGGCTGGCGCCCGGGCACCCTGCTGATGATGCTGATCTGCGGCCAGGCCACCCCCGCCCGGGGCGTGATCGGCGGCACCAACTCGTGTGCCAACTCCGCCGGACGGGCCGTCACCACCGACGCGGACGGCCGCTTCAGCAAGCAACTCCCGGTCGCCGAGCCGCCGGTGCCCTGCCCCTGCGTCGTCCATGTCGCCACCGTGACCGGCGCCACGGCCGACGCGGACGCCGCCTTCCAGGTCGCCGGACACGCCGTGAAGCCGCTGCCCGCCGCGACCACCGGCGGCCGCCTCTCGATGCTCACCGACACCCGCCTGGACGGCTCCTCCGGCCTGCTGACCTGGTTCGGCGCACCCCCCTCCCGCACCCTCGTCTTCACCATCGGCAACGCCGGGTCGACCACGCTCAAGGACCCGGTCTTCCAAGTGGGCACCGCCCACGGCCTGTTCGCACCCCAGTGGGACGAGCAGCAGTGGCACGGCACCCTCGCGCCCGGCAAGAGGGCCCAGGTCGAACTGCCCTTCGAGCTCTCCGCAGGCGCTTACGGCGACTACACCGTCTCCCTGAAGTACGACGGCAAGGTCCTCGCCGAACAGCCCTGGGGCGTCGGCCGCCCCTGGGGGGTGACCCTGTTCTGGCTCCTGCTCTGCGTGGTCGTACCGGCCGCCGTCTTCCGCATCGGCATGGCCGTCGTGGACCGGGTACGCCCGGCCCGCGGCCACCGGGCGGCACCACGCCCGGCCTTCCGCGTCCCCCGCCTGCGACGCGCGCCCGCGCCCGGTCCCGGGCCCGCCACGACCTCGACTCTGCCGTGGTTCACCCCGGACGACGATCCGGGCGCGACGGCCGGTCGGCTCTCCGCACCGCACGACGACAGCCCGGCGAGTCCCACGACTCCCACGACTCCCACCACGAAAGGACCCACGTGATCATGCGAAGGAGAGTGACACCGGTCAGAGCGGGCGCGGCGGCGGCCGCGCTGGTCCTCGGCGGGGCAGGTGTCCTGCTCGGCGCGGCCGCCGGCACCGCCCAGGCCGCCGAGGTGTCGTACGCGACGCACTGCGTTCCGCCCGCCGGGGTCGCCGACCCGATCGACGGGACCACGAAGGTCGAGATCACCGCGCCCGCCACCGCCAAGGTCGGCGACACCGTCGACGTCACCTGGAAGTTCGTGCAGGCCGCGTCCAAGAACCCGAACATCATCGACCTGCCCGCCGACACGGTCCAGCCGTCCGGCACCCTCAAGGCGGCCGGGGCCCAGAGCGCCGACATCGCGATGCAGGGGCCGCGCAAGAACCCGGCGATCCCCAAGGGCGGCGACATGGTGCTGTCCGACATGACGGGCACGCTGAAACTGACGTCACCCGGCGAGGTGACGCTCACCCCGGACGCGTACACGGTCAACGCGTACGGCACGAACACCGTGTGCACCCCGTCCGGCTCGGTCCCGAAGGCGGCGACGATCGAGGTGACCGGGACCGGTTCGACCGGCTCGGCGAGCCCGACGGACACCACGTCCGCCTCCCCCTCGACCTCCACCTCACCCTCCGACTCGGCGAGCCCCTCCGACTCGACGTCCGCGTCGGCGTCGGCCTCCGCGTCCGCCTCCGACGGCACGGGCAGCGGCCAGACCGACTTCACGGGCAAGGAGGTCGACATCCCCTACGCCTGCAAGACCCCCATCGGCGACAAGAGCGCGACCTCGCCGGTGCAGATCAACGCCAAGAAGGACGGCGGCAGTTTCGACCTCACCGTGCAGTTCAAGAAGTCGGTGATGGACAGCCCGGTGGACATCCCGGCGAACTCCGTGGAGCCGTCGATGAAGGTTGTCCTGGGCGGTGCCGACACGGGTTCGGTCGCGGTGAAGGGCCCGAAGAACTCCGCCCCGATCAAAGCCGGCACCCCGATAGAGATCCCCGACCTGACGGGCACGTACAAGCCGGGGGCGAGCGGTACGACGACCCTGTCGCCGGGCGTCCTGACGGTCGAGGCACTGGGTACGACGACCACGTGCACCCCGACGAAGACGGAGGTCTCGCTCACCCTGGACACGACGCAGCAGGCCGGCGGGGCGTCGGGCGGCTCGTCCACGTCGGGCGGCTCGTCCGGAAGCTCCGGCAGCGGCGGCAGCGGCGGCCTCGCGGAGACCGGCGACAGCAGCCACGGCGCACTGAAGGCCCTGGGCCTGGTGGCAGGAACGGCGATCCTGCTGGGCGGCGCGGTGTTCACCTTCATGCCCCGAAAGAGGACCAGGTGACCTGACCAGGGCCGTGACACGACGAGGGCCACCCCATCCCGAGAATGCTCCCGAGAATGCGGTGGCCCTCTGTCACAAGACGATCAGTGCACGTCGCCCATCAGCTCGCGCACCTTCTTCCGGTACATCCACACGGCCACACCGGCGAGCACCGCCAGCACCGCCTGGAGTGCCACGATCCCCGTCTTGTTCAGGTCGACCCCGGCGATCGACAGCAACCCGGTCGTCGCGTCACCCGCGGTCACCGCGAGGAACCACACACCCATCATCTGGGACGCGTACTTCGCCGGTGCCATCTTCGTCGTCACGGACAGACCCACCGGGGACAGCATCAGCTCACCCACGGTCTGCACGAAGTAGATCCCCACCAGCCACATCGCCGCGGCTTTGTGACCGCCGTCGGCGATCGACAGCGGCGCGAGGAACAGGAAGAACGACGCACCGATCAGCACCAGACCACCGGCGAACTTCACGGCCGTGCTCGGCTCCTTGCCCCGGCGGGCCATCGCCAGCCACGCCCAGGCGAAGACCGGCGCCAACGCCATGATCATGACCGGGTTGACGGACTGGTACCAGGAGACCGGGAAGTTCCAGCCGAAGATCGTGTTCTTCGCGGAGGCGTCGGCGAACAGGGAGACGGTGGAGCCGCCCTGGTCGTAGATCATCCAGAAGACCGCGGCGGCCACGAAGAACCAGATGTACGCGCTCATCTTGGACTGCTCGGCGCGGTCCAGGTCCTTGTCCCGCTTGATGCGGGCGATGACGAACACAGGGATCAGCAGACCGGCGATCGTGATCGGCACCAGCAGCCAGTTCAGCGTGTAGACGCCGGAGACACCCACGACGAGGTAGAAGACCGCGGCGACGGCCGCCCAGAGGCCGGCCTTCGTCAGCGTCGCCTTCTTCTCCGCGGCGGACAGCGGCGTCGGGACGATGTCCGAACGCGAGCTCAGGTGCCGGGTGCCGAGCAGGAACTGGGCGAGACCCAGCGCCATGCCGACCGCGGCCAGCGCGAAGCCGAGGTGCCAGTTGTAGTTCTCGCCGACGGTGCCGATGACCAGCGGAGCGGCGAACGCACCCAGGTTGATGCCGATGTAGAAGAGCGTGAAGCCACCGTCACGGCGCGGGTCGTCCGGGCCGTCGTACAGGTGACCGACCATCGTGGAGATGTTGGCCTTCAGCAGACCGGAACCGATCGCGACCAGGCCGAGGCCCGCGAAGAACGTCCCGGAGCTGGGCAGCGCCAGCGTCAGGTGGCCGAGCATGATGACCGTGCCCGCGACGGCGACCGTCTTGCGGGGGCCGAGGACGCGGTCGGCGAACCAGCCGCCCGGCAGGGCGAGCAGGTACACGAGCGACAGGTACACCGAGTAGATCGCCGTCGCCGTGGCCGCGCTCATGTGCAGGCCGCCGGGAGCGACCAGGTACAGCGGGAGCAGGGCCTTCATGCCGTAGTAGGAGAATCGCTCCCACATCTCGGTCATGAAGAGGGTGGCCAGTCCGCGGGGGTGGCCGAAGAAGGTCTTCTCGGAACCGGGGGTGCCCGGTCGGACCGAGTCCTTCGTCAGGCTGGACGCCATGGTCGTTCCTTGCTGGTCGGAGCGCGCGGCGGGGCTTTGCGCGCCCGTGGGGGGAGCGGCCGGCACCGGCGGGTCGGACCGTCCACCCCACGCCCAGGGGGAGCCCGTCCCGGGTCGCGGGGCGGCGGACGGCGACCACCGGGATCCACGCCCCGTGACGCTGCGTCGCGTCCGGAGCCCGGCCAGAGGTCGTTCCTTTCAAGGCCGGATCGCACCGGCCCGCACACAAAAGAGACCTTCAGCGACGAGATGCCCGCCAAAGGTCCCCGGGTGTACTACAGGCGTTCTCTTCACTCTACGTCAGGACACTGCCGGATATGGAAGGACTTGA
>NZ_JBEYFC010000392.1:0-8678 GCF_040634175.1 Streptomyces sp. NPDC007162 | reverse complement strand
GGCGGTACCAGCCGCGCAGGGACTCCGAGCTGATACCGAGTTCCCGGGCGACGGCGGTGACCGTCTTGCCGTGGCCCGGCAGCAGGGGCAGGGACACCGTCAGGCCGTGCGCCGCGTGGTGCTCGGCCCAGGGCCGCAGCGACTGGGGCGAGCCGGTGAAGCCGTGACAGAGGAGGACACCGACCTCCCCGCCGGCATGGCGGTACGGCTCGGCTCCGGGGAGAACCGGCACCTTCGCTCTCCAATTCGTGAGACGGGAACCACGGGGAACCAGGAAAACTGCGTGAGGTGGGAACTGCGAGAGGTGGAAACGACGACTTCCGATGTGCTTCACCGTACGCGACGGCACTGACACCGACCAGGGTCGTCGGGGCCATTCCCGGCGCTCCGGGTTAAGGTCTGATCTACGGAAACAGGAGGCACTCGGTTGTTGTACGGCGCGATGAAGGTCGCTATCGGGGGACCGCTCAAGGTCACCTTCAGGCCCTGGGTGGAGGGCCTGGAGAACGTCCCGGCCGAGGGCCCGGCGATCCTGGCGAGTAACCACCTGTCCTTCTCGGACTCGTTCTTCCTGCCCGCGGTGCTGGACCGCAAGGTCACCTTCATCGCCAAGGCCGAGTACTTCACCACGCCCGGTGTGAAGGGCCGCCTCACGGCCGCCTTCTTCAAGGGCGTCGGCCAGCTCCCGGTGGACCGCTCCGGGGCGCGCGGCGCCGGCGAGGCGGCGGTGAAGAGCGGCATAGAGGTGCTGGAGCGCGGCGAGTTGTTCGGCATCTACCCGGAGGGCACCCGCTCGCCCGACGGCCGGCTCTACCGCGGCAAGCCCGGCGGCCTCGCGCGCGTGGCGCTCGCGACCGGCGCCCCGGTCGTCCCGGTCGCCATGATCGACACCGAGAAGATCCAGCCGCCCGGGCAGGTGATGCCCAAGCTGATGCGTCCGGGCATCCGCATCGGCAAGGCCCTGGACTTCAGCCGCTACCAGGGCATGGAGCACGACCGGTTCGTGCTGCGCGCGGTGACCGACGAGGTCATGTACGAGATCATGAAGCTCTCCGGCCAGGAGTACGTCGACATCTACGCGACCGCCGCCAAGCGGCAGCTCGCGGAGGCCGCCAAGGCCGAGAAGGACGCGGCGAAGGCGGAGAAGAAGACCGCCGGGTCGTAGCACCGGGCGGCGGCGCGGGGGCGCGCGAGGGGGACTGGGGGGACCGGGGGAGATGACCAAGCGGGAACGTGTCGTACGGATGTCGGTGGAGCAGCCGCTGTGGCGTGCGCTCACCGGCTACCGCGTGCTGACCCTGCTCTACGCGATCGGCCTGTTCGCCTCCGCCTACGAGGACTACGACCGGCCGGGCGTCGCCGTCGCCTACTACGCCGTCCTGACCGTCTGGACGCTGGCCACCCTGCCCCGCGTGCAGGGCGCGGCGGCCTGCACCAGGCGTTTCCTCGCCGTGGACCTCGCCGTCGCGCTCACCGGCATCGTGCTGACCCCCTGGGTGGTCACACAGGGCCACATCGACCGCGGCGGGTCCACGCTGCCGTCGATATGGACGGCCGGCTCGGTCCTCGCCTACGCCCTCAAGGGAGGCTGGCGCTGGGCCGCGTTCGCCTCCACCCCGGTGGCCGCCGCCAACCTCGTCGAGCGCGGCCACCCGGCCCGCGACACCGTCCACAACGTGATCCTGGTCTGGGTCGCCTCCATCGCCATCGGGTACGTCGTCGAGGTGGCCCGCGCCTCCGAGCGCACCCTCGCCCGCGCCCTGGAGATCGAGGCGGCCACCCGGGAACGGGAGCGGCTCGCCCGGGACATCCACGACGGCGTGCTCCAGGTGCTGGCCATGGTGCAGCGGCGCGGCACGGTCCTCGGCGGCGAGGCGGCCGAACTGGGGCGGATGGCGGGGGAGCAGGAGGTGGCCCTGCGCACCCTGGTCTCCGGCGGACTGGTGCCCGCCTCACGGGTCTCGGAGGACGAGGCCGAGGGCGCGGTCGTACGCCTGGTCGAGGAGCCGGACGGGTCGGGACCCGTCGACCTGCGCACCCTGCTCGCGCGGTACGCCGGGTCCCGGGTCAACCTGGCCGAGCCCGGTGCGCCGGTGGAGCTGCCGCCGGGCGCCGCACGCGAGCTGGCCGCCGCCGTCGGAGCCGCCCTGGACAATGTGCGCAGGCACGCGGGCACGGAGGCGCGGGCCTGGATCCTGGTCGAGGACGAGCCCGGCGAGGTCGTGGTGACCGTACGGGACGACGGACCCGGCATCCCCGAGGGGCGGCTCGCCCAGGCCGAGGGGGAGGGGCGGCTCGGGGTGGCCCAGTCGATCCGGGGGCGGCTGCGCGACCTCGGCGGCAGCGCCGAGCTGTTCTCCACTCCCGGGCAGGGCACGGAAGTGGAGCTGAAGGTACCGAAGGTCTCCCCGGGGAAGGCGGAGCGACGATGAGCATCAAGGTGATGGTGGTCGACGACCACCCCATGTGGCGCGACGCGGTCGCCCGGGACCTGGCCGAGTCCGGTTTCGAGGTGGTCGCCACCGCCGGGGACGGCGACCAGGCGGTGCGCCGTGCCAAGGCCGCCGCGCCCGACGTGCTCGTCCTCGACCTCAACCTGCCCGCCAAGCCCGGCGTCCAGGTCTGCAAGGAACTCGTGGGCCACAACCCGGCGTTGCGGGTGCTCGTGCTGTCGGCGAGCGGGGAGCACGCCGACGTCCTGGAGGCGGTGAAGTCCGGTGCGACCGGCTACCTGCTGAAGTCGGCGTCGACGGAGGAACTGCTGGACGCGGTGCGCCGTACGGCCGTCGGGGACCCGGTGTTCACGCCCGGTCTGGCCGGTCTGGTCCTCGGCGAGTACCGCCGGCTGGCCTCCGAACCGGCCCCGGCGGCGGACGCCGACGGGCCGGACGCGCCCCGGCTGACCGACCGGGAGACCGAGGTGCTGCGGCTGGTCGCCAAGGGGTTGAGCTACAAGCAGATCGCGGAACGTCTGGTCATCTCCCACCGCACGGTCCAGAACCACGTGCAGAACACCCTCGGCAAACTCCAGTTGCACAACAGGGTGGAACTGGTCCGGTATGCCATAGAGCGCGGCCTCGACGACGAATGATCCACAGGTGATGTGATCTTCGCGATTGACGGCAAGTAAACCAACCGCCCACGGATTCACCGGAATTGCCCTTCCCGCCCATCCCTGTGTGACCTGGATCACCACTAGCGTGAGCCCCACCAGGCAACCGCGGCGAAGGGACATTTCCATGCGGGTCGGAGTACTGACCGGAGGCGGCGACTGCCCCGGGCTCAACGCCGTCATCCGGGGCGTCGTCCGCAAGGGCGTGCAGGAGTACGGCTACGACTTCGTCGGCTTCCGGGACGGCTGGCGCGGACCCCTCGAAGGCGACACCGTCCGCCTCGACATCCCCGCCGTGCGCGGCATCCTGCCCCGCGGCGGCACCATCCTCGGCTCCTCCCGGACCAATCCGCTCAAGCAGGAGAACGGCATCCGCCGGATCAAGGACAACCTCGCCAAGCTGGAGGTCGAGGCGCTGATCGCGATCGGCGGCGAGGACACCCTGGGCGTGGCCGCCCGCCTCACCGACGAGTACGGCGTGCCCGTCGTCGGCGTACCGAAGACCATCGACAACGACCTGTCCGCCACCGACTACACCTTCGGCTTCGACACCGCCGTCGGCATCGCCACCGAGGCCATCGACCGGCTGCACACCACCGCCGAGTCCCACATGCGGGTCCTGGTCTGCGAGGTGATGGGCCGGCACGCCGGCTGGATCGCCCTGCACTCCGGTCTCGCGGGCGGCGCCAACGTCATCCTCATCCCGGAGCAGCGCTTCGACCTGGACCAGGTGTGCGCCTGGATCACCTCCCGCTTCAAGGCCTCCTACGCCCCGATCGTGGTCGTCGCCGAGGGCGCCATGCCCAAGGACGGCGACGTGGTCCTCAAGGACGGGTCCCTGGACTCCTTCGGGCACGTCCGGCTGTCCGGGGTCGGCGAGTGGCTGGCCAAGGAGATCGAGAAGCGCACCGGCAAGGAGGCCAGGACCACCGTCCTCGGGCACATCCAGCGCGGCGGCACGCCCAGCGCCTTCGACCGCTGGCTGGCCACCCGCTTCGGCCTGCACGCCATCGACGCCGTCCGCGACGGCGACTTCGGCAAGATGGTCGCGCTGCGCGGCACCGACATCGTCCGGGTACCGATCGCGGAGGCCACGGCCAAGCTGAAGACCGTGGACCCGCAGCTGTACGAGGAGGCCGGGGTGTTCTTCGGCTGACACCGGAGCCCGGGGCCGTACCGGCGCACGGCCCCGGGCCCACGTCCCCGGCTACCGGGCGGGCCGCCGCTCCGGAAGCGTGCGGGCGCCCTGCAACCCGGCGACCAACTCCCGTACCACCGCGGCGCCGTTCAGGGTGAGCACCGACTCGGGGTGGAACTGCACCCCGGCGACTGCGTTTTTCGGCGTGCCTCCGGCACGACGTGGCCCCCGCAGGGCGTGCACCTCGCCGTTCGCCGCCCGGCTCACCTCGACCCCGTGCGCCGCCAGCTCGCGGGCCGCGTCCTCGTCGCAGCGGGCCGCGAAGCTGTTGTAGAAGCCGACGGTCTCCGTGCGCCCGAACAGGTCCACGGTGGTCTGCGCCCCCTGGTGGGGGACCTCCTTGCGGACGATCTCCAGCCCCAGCTCCGCCGCGATCAGCTCGTGCCCGAGGCAGACGCCCAGCACCCCGTGCCGGTGCTCGCGGACCACCGACGCCGTCAGCTCCCGCAGGAACCGCATCTTCGGATCGGCCAGGTCGGACGGGTCACCGGGTCCCGGGCCCAGCACGATGGGACCCGCGTGCGCGAGCACGGCCGCCCGCAGCCCCGGCTCGTCGTAGCGCCGTACGGTCACGTCGAGCCCGCCCGAGCGCAGCAGATGCGCGAGCATCGCCGTGAACGTGTCCTCCCCGTCCACCACCAGCGCGTGCCCGGTCAGCTCCCTGGTCCGCTCCTGCATCCGCAGCCAGAACGGCGCGAGCAACGCCCGCCGCCCGTCCAGCGCGGCCCGGACCCGGGGGTCGTCCGCCAGCCGGGGACGCGTCCCCTCCTCCCGCGGCCGAGCCGGCCGTACCCCCAGTGCCGCCAGCACCCCCGCCGCCTTGGCGTGGGTCTCGGCGACCTCGCCCGCCGGGTCCGAGCCGCGCACCAGCGTGGCGCCGACGGGGACCCGCAGAAGCCCGCGCGCGTCGATGTCGGCGGTGCGGATGAGAATGGGGGAGTCCAGGGTCTGGGCACCGCCGGAGTCCCGGCCGAGCAGGGCAAGGGCGCCCGCGTAGTAGCCGCGCCCACCCACCTCGTGCCGTTCGATCACCCGGCAGGCGTTCTGCACCGGCGACCCCGTCACGGTCGCCGCGAACATGGTCTCCTTCAGGATCTCCCGCACGTCCAGCGAGGACTTCCCGCGCAGCTCGTACTCGGTGTGCGCGAGGTGCGCCATCTCCTTGAGCCGGGGGCCGACGACGACACCGCCCATGTCGCCGACGGTGCACATCATCTTCAGCTCCTCGTCGACGACCATCGACAGCTCCTCGATCTCCTTGCCGTCGGCGAGGAAACCGAGGAGGTGCTCCGGGGTCGGGCCCTCGGCGGGATAGCGGTACGTGCCGCTGATCGGGTTCATGACCACCGTGCCGCCGGACGTCCGCACGTGCACCTCCGGGCTGGCCCCGACCAGCGTCCGGTCCCCGGTGTGCACGACGAACGTCCAGTACGCGCCCCGCTCGCCCGCCAGCAGCCGCCGGAACAGGGCCAGCGCGTCGGCCCGCCCGAAGCCCGGGATCTCCCCCCGGTAGGTCCGGCGGATCACGAAGTTCGCGCCCTCGCCCCGGCCGATCTCCTCGCGCAGCACCCGGCCCACGATCCCGGCGTACGCGTCGTCGTCCACGTCGAAGCCGCCGCGCTCCACGCGCACGTCGTGGGCGGGAAGCGCGGCGAGCGCCTCGGCCAGCGGCACCCGGCCCACCAGCTCGGGGGTGAGCACGAGCAACGGCGTCCCGTCGTCCCGCACGTCGAAGCCCCGCTCGCGGATCTGCCGGAACGGCACCAGGGCGAGGCCCTCCTCCGGCAGGTCGGCGAGCCGTTCCCGGGCGGTGACCGGCCCGACCAGGACCTCCACCGTGTCCTCGTCGAGGCCCGGCGTGCGGCGGCGGAGCAGGGCGAAGGGGCGGTCGTCGTGGAGCAACTGGGTCAGGTCCATGGTGTTCCTCTGCGGTCCTCTGGCAGGTGGGAGAGGAACGACCCCGGAAACACCGAAGGCCGCCCCCCGGGCGGCCTTCGCGAAGTCTTGCGTACGCGCAGTCAGTGGGCCGCCGGAGAAGCGGTCCACCACCAGTTCTGGGTCGAGTGCGCGAACATGCGGAAAACCCTACCCCACCACCCGCCCTGTCCACAGGACAATCGTCGTGTCTCACCAGTCGAGCCGGAGGAAAATATGGCGACACGACCCCGTAATGTTTACGAGGTGACCGTGAACGCTAAGACCAGCCCGAGCGCTGGCAACACCTGGCGAGACCTGCCCGCGGCGCAGCAGCCCGAGTACCCCGACCCCGAGGCTCTGCGCGCAGTCGTTGCGGAGCTGGAGTCGTATCCGCCGCTCGTCTTCGCGGGCGAGTGCGACCAGCTGCGCGCCCGGATGGCGGCCGTCGCCAAGGGCGAGGCGTTCCTCCTGCAGGGCGGCGACTGCGCCGAGGCCTTCGACGGGGTGTCGGCCGACCACATCCGCAACAAGCTGAAGACGCTCCTCCAGATGGGTGCCGTGCTGACGTACGCGGCGTCCGTGCCCGTGGTGAAGGTGGGCCGGATCGCCGGCCAGTACTCCAAGCCGCGTTCCAAGCCGACCGAGACCCGCGACGGCGTGACGCTGCCGACCTACCGCGGCGACTCGGTCAACGGCTTCGACTTCGACGAGGCCTCGCGGATCCCGGACCCCGAGCGGCTGAAGCGGATGTACAACGCGTCCGCCTCGACGCTGAACCTGGTGCGTGCCTTCACCACCGGCGGCTACGCGGACCTGCGCCAGGTGCACGCCTGGAACCAGGACTTCGTGAAGTCCTCCCCGTCGGGCCAGCGCTACGAGCAGCTCGCCCGCGAGATCGACAACGCGCTGAACTTCATGCGGGCCTGCGGCACCGACCCCGAGGAGTTCAAGACCGTCGAGTTCTTCTCCTCGCACGAGGCGCTGCTGCTGGACTACGAGTCCGCCCTGACCAGGGTCGACTCCCGCACCGGCAAGCTGTACGACGTCTCCGGGCACATGGTGTGGATCGGTGAGCGCACCCGGCAGCTGGACGGCGCGCACATCGAGTTCGCCTCGAAGATCCGCAACCCGATCGGCCTCAAGCTCGGCCCGACGACGACGGCCGAGGACGCGCTGCGGTACATCGACCGCCTCGACCCGGACCGCGAGCCGGGCCGGCTGACCTTCATCGTCCGGATGGGCGCGGACAAGGTCCGCGACAAGCTCCCCGAGCTGGTCGAGAAGGTCACCGCGTCGGGCGCCACGGTGGCCTGGGTGACCGACCCGATGCACGGCAACACCTTCGAGGCGGCCTCGGGTCACAAGACCCGCCGCTTCGACGACGTGCTCGACGAGGTCAAGGGCTTCTTCGAGGTCCACAAGACCCTCGGCACCCACCCGGGCGGCATCCACGTCGAGCTCACCGGTGACGACGTCACCGAGTGCGTGGGCGGCGGCGACGAGATCTTCGTCGACGACCTGCACCAGCGCTACGAGACGGCCTGCGACCCGCGGCTGAACCGCAGCCAGTCCCTCGACCTGGCGTTCCTGGTCGCGGAGATGTACCGGGACCAGTAGGGGTGCTGAGCGACTGCTCTGGGGCGCGGATCACACCGGATCCGCGCCCCTCGCACTTTCGCGGTCCCCCGACGATGGGTAAGGTTAGGTTTGCCTCACCGAAAAGCGGGATGGCAGTAGGAAGAACCGTCCCGCAGGGAGGTGGAACCGCGTGTACGTCTGCAGCTGCTTCGGCATCACCGAGGCCCAGGTCAAGCAGCACGCGGCGGACGGCGCCTGCACCCCCCGCCAGATAGCCTCCGCCTGCAAGGCGGGCACCGACTGCGGATCGTGCGTACGCCGGATCCAGTCGATCCTCGGCCGCGGCGCCTGCCCCCGCCGCGAGCTCGCCGACCAGGGCCGCCCGGTGCTCACGGGACTGGACGAGGCCGCCTAGCCTCAGCTGCTCTCGGGCTGCTCGATGAGCTGTGCGATGTAGAGCGCCTCGCCGAGCTTCTCCAGCAGTTCCAGCTGGGTGTCGAGGTAGTCGATGTGGTGCTCCTCGTCGGCGAGGATGTCCTCGAAGATGTTCGCGGACGTGATGTCACCCTTCTCGCGCATCACCTTGATCCCGCGCTTGAGCCGGTCGATCGCCTCCACCTCGACCTGCCGGTCCGCCTCGAACATCTCCTTCACGGTCTGTCCCACGCGTACGTGGAACAGCCGCTGGTAGTTGGGCAGCCCCTCCAGGAAGAGGATCCGGTCGGTGAGCACCTCGGCGTGCTTCATCTCGTCGAACGACTCGTGCCGGGTGTACTTCGCGAGCTTGTACCAGCCCGCGAACCGCATGGACTGCCAGGGATAGGCGTCCCGCATGTTCGTGTAGGGCGCGACGGGGTCGATCCCGGGGCCGAT
>NZ_JBEYFC010000391.1:0-8693 GCF_040634175.1 Streptomyces sp. NPDC007162 | reverse complement strand
TACAAATCCCGGGCCATACCCACCCGCTGCGCACCCTGACCGGTGAACAACACACCCACCCGCGGATCCGTCCCCGCCACAACCGGCAACACATGCCCCAGACCAGCAAGAAGCTCCTCACGGTCACTGCCCACGACCACCGCACGATGATCGAAAGCTTCCCGTGCATGCAGCAATGACCACGCCACATCCGCCGGCCGCAGCGCGGGATCCGACTCGACACGCGCCCGCAACCGCTCCGCCTGCGCCGCCACCGCCTCGGCCGACCGACCCGACAGCACCCAAGGCACGACGCCGGCCCGGGAAGAGGCCCCCGGCTCCGAAGCGGCCGACCCGGCGGGAGGGACAGGCGCGGAGCTCAGCACGACATGGCAGTTCGAGCCCCCGATCCCGAACGACGACACCCCGGCCAGGAGCGGCTCCTCCGCTTCGGACCCCGGCCACGGCGCGGCAGCCGTCGCCATCCGCAACCGCCACTCCTCGAACCGGATCGCCGGGTTCGGCTCCGCGAAGTTCAGGCTGGCCACGACGGACCGGTGCCGGATCATCAGCACCGTCTTGAGTAGCCCGGCGATGCCGGCCGCCCCCTCGAGGTGCCCGATGTTCGTCTTCACCGAGCCCACGACCAGCGGCTGCGCCGACGACCGGCCCCGGCCCAGGACGGCGCCGAGGGCTTCAGCCTCGATCGGGTCGCCGACCTTGGTGCCGGTGCCGTGCAACTCCACGTAATGCACCTGCGCCGGGTCCACGTCCGCGCGCTCGTAGGCCTGGCGCAGCACCGCCTCCTGCGCCGCCGCGCTGGGCACGGACAGGCCGCGGGCCGAGCCGCCGTTGTTCGTCGCGGTGCCGCGGATGACGGCGTGTATGCGGTCGCCGTCGGCGAGCGCGCGGGCCAGCGTCTTGAGGACCACGAAGCCGCCGCCCTCGCCGCGCACGTAGCCGTCGGCCCGTGCGTCGAAGGTGTAGCACTGGCCGTCCGCGGACAGGGTGCCGAGCTTCGCCGCCATGAGGGCGGTCTCTTCGAGCAGGTTGAGCTGGACGCCGCCGGCCAGCGCCGCGGTCGCGCGTCCGCTCAGCAGGGCCTCGCACGCCAGGTGGACGGCGACCAGCGACGAGGACTGGCCGGTGTCGACCGCCATGCTCTCGCCTTGCACGCCCAGGAAGTGGGAGATGCGGTTGGCGATCAGAGCGCGCTGGGTGCCGGCCTGCGCGTACGGGTCGGGGTCGTCGCCGGCGTCGGCCAGGCGCAGTTTGGCGTAGTCGTCGGCCATCACGCCGACGTAGACGGGGACCGGCTCGCCACGCAGCGCGCCGGGGACGATACCGGCGTGCTCGAGTGCCTCCCAGCTCAGTTCCAGGGCGAGCCGTTGCTGCGGGTCCATCTCGACGGCCTCGCGCGGCGAGATGCCGAAGAAGCCCGGGTCGAAGGTGTCGACCTGCGGGAGGAAGCCTCCGTGGCGTACGGCAGCGGGCCTGGCCGGGTCGCCCTGGCCGGGCCAACGGTCGTCGCCGACCTCGGTGACGCCCGACGCCCCGGATCGCAGCAGCTCCCAGAAGGCGTCCAGGTCCTCGGCGTGGGGCAAGCGGCACGAGAGACCGACCACAGCGACGAGACGGTCAGCGTGCGCAGCACCCATCGGACAACCTCCGGTCAGGGGGATTCCGCGCTCGGGCGGAGGGGGGGTGACGGCATCCGCACTTCGGCGGGCAGAGGTCCAAGCTAACCGCGGCCGGGAGCGCGGGGCATTCCTCAACCTGGTAGTCCACAGCCGACGTCCGCTGCCCGCCGGGGAGCGCTCTCCCCCGCCGTGAAACCACCAGCATTAGTGGTTCCGGGGCCGGTGCCGTCCTGGAACTATCGACGCGGGTCTCGCCCCACCCGCCCTCGACTCCGGGAGCTGACAACCATGGGTGACCGTTTTGATCGCGACTTGGTGGTGGAGACGTCGTCCGGCTCGGTCCGGGGTTTCCTGGACCGCGGGACACCGAACTGGCGGGGCGTGCCCTACGGCCGGGTCGAACAGCGTTTCCACCCGCCGGTGCCCGCGTTGCCGGGCGAGCCGGTCGACGGCCGCCACTGGGGGCCGATCTGCTGGCAGCTGCCGATCGTGGCCGGCCGGAGCCCGTCCTCGGTCTTCCCCGACGCCGCCGAGTGCGAGGACTGCCTCAACCTGAACGTCTGGTCGCCCGGTCCGGACCCGGGCGCCCGGCGTCCGGTGCTGGTGTGGCTGCACTTCGGCAGCCGGGCCTACGGTGCGGGGAGCACCCCGATGATCGACGTGTGGCACTTCGCCGCCCGGCACAACGCCGTCGTCGTGACCCCGAACTATCGGCTCGGCCCGTGGGGCTGGCTCTATCTGGGCGCGCTGGACCCGGAGTTCGAGAACAGCGCCAACCTTGCCCTGCTCGACCAGATCCTCATGCTGCGCTGGGTCAAGGACAACATCGCGGCGTTCGGCGGTGACCCGGACAACGTCACCGTCTTCGGCATGTCTTCAGGCGCCTCCGACCTGGGCGCGCTGCTGGGCGCACCGGCGGCGCGAGGGCTGTTCCACAAGGCTGCCTCCTACAGCGGGGCACAGGCGCCGATGCTGGAGAAGGACGCCACGGAGTTCGCCGAGGAGTTCCTGGCGGCCGCGGGCTCACTGGCGGCCACGGCGGCCGAGCTGGCCGAGCTGCCCAACGTCGGCCTGCGGACCGTGCACCGGCGGCTGCTGCGGCAGAGCGTCTCGCGCGCCGGAGGCCCGATCATCATCCGGTACGGGCCCTTCGTCGACGGCTCCGTCCTGCCCAAGGCGCCTCTCGACGCGCTGGCCGACGGTCTCATGGCCGGAGTCGCCCTGCTGGTGTCCAACGTCGCTGAGGAGGCGGGTGTGTGGGACGCCTGGGGTGCGGTCGACCACGCCTACTCGCGCGTCTTCGCCGGCAGTGACCAGTCGGTGTCGCACGAGGAGAAGGTGGAACAGCTGTCCGAGTACCGCTGGGTCGGACCGGCCCGGAAGCTGATCGCCGCCCATCACCAGGGCGGCGGGACCGGCTGGATGCAGAAGTTCGACTACGCGCCGACGACCAACTGGCAGACCGCGCTCTCCTATCCCGAGGTGGCAAGGCGGCCGGTGCACGGCGCTGACGTGGCGTCGCTGTTCCTCGACCCCGAGGGCGAGGTCGGCTCCGAGGACGACCGCACGGTCGCCGCGCTGGACCAGGCCGCTCTGCTCGCCCTGGCCCGCGACGGTCGCGCGCCCTGGACGCCGTGGTCACCGGACAACCAGAGCCCGCACCGGATCGCCGCCCCGGCACACTGATCACGGAAAGGTCCCACCGTGTCGGATACTCCGCCCCCCCTGGCCGGTCTCACCGTGATCGACGCGTCCACGCTCTTCGCGGGCCCCTTTGCTGCGCGGCTGCTCGGCGACTACGGTGCCGAGGTCATCAAGGTCGAGGCGCCGGCCGGCGATCCCGTGCGCGGGTTCGGTCACGCCCAGAACGACGTCCCGCTGCTGTGGAAGGTGCTGGGCCGCAACAAGAAGAGCGTGGTGCTCGACCTGCGCGAGTCCGCGGGCGCCGAGAGTTTCCTGCGCCTGGTGCGGCGCGCCGACGCGCTCATCGAGAACTTCCGGCCCGGCACGCTGGAGCGCTGGGGACTCGGCCCGGAGGTGCTCGCCGAGGCGAATCCGCGGCTGGTGCTGGCCCGGGTGACCACGTTCGGCCAGGACGGCCCGTACGCGCGGCGTCCTGGCTTCGGCACGCTGGCCGAGGCGATGAGCGGGCTGGCCGCGATGTCCGGTGAGCCGGACGGCCCGCCCGCGCTGCCGTCGTTCCCCCTGGGCGACGCCGTGGCCGGGCTGCACGCCGCCCTGGCGGTCCTCATCGGGCTGCGCGCCCGCGACACGAACGGCACCGGTCAGGTCGCGGACGTCGCGATCACGGAGACGCTGATCGGCACGCTGGGCGCCCAGCTCACCGTGTACGAGCACCTCGGCGTCAAGCCCGAGCGGATCGGCAACCGCAGCCACAACAGCGCGCCCCGCAACGTCTACCGGTGTGCGGACGGCCGCTGGGTGGCGGTGTCCGCGTCGGCGCTCTCGATCGCCGAGCGTATCGTCCGGCTGGTCGGCCGCCCCGAGTTGGTCGCGGAGCCGTGGTTCGCCACCGGAAGCGGCCGGGCCGCGCACCGCGAGGTGCTCGACGACGCCGTCCGGTCGTGGATCGCCGCCCGCAAGCGCGACGAGGTCGTCACCGCGTTCGAAAAGGCGCAGGCGGCGGTCGCCCCCATATACGAGGTCGACGACGTCCTGAACGATCCGCAGTTCCGCGCCCGCGGCCTGACCGTGGAGGTGCCCGACGCCGAGCTCGGCACCGTACGCATGCCGGGCCTGCCGTTCCGGCTGTCGGCCACCCCGGGCCGGATCGACTGGGCCGGCCCACGCGTCGGCGAGCACACCGAGGAATTCACAGGAGAGACCGAGGCATGAGCACCGACGAGACCCCGCGGCAGGTCTTCCGCAGCTGCCTCTACGTGCCCGGCCATCATCCGGACCGGATAGCCCGGGCCTACGACACCGAGACCGACGCGGTGATCCTCGACCTCGAGGACGCCGTCCCCCCGCCGGAGAAGACCCGGGCCCGCGAGATCGTGGCCGAGGCCGTCACGACCCCGGCCGCAAAGCCCACCTATGTCCGGGTGAACCCGGTGTCCTCGGGTCTGTGCGAGGACGACATCCGGGCCGTGGCCGGCGCCGGGCTCGCGGGGCTGCGGGTAGCGAAGGTCTCCTCATCCGAGGAGGTGCGGCTCGTCGCCGGCGTGCTCGACGAGCTCGGCCATCCCGGCCGAATCCACGTGCTCATCGAGTCGGCCGAGGCGCTGGAGCACGCGTACGAACTGGCCACCGCGTCCGAGCGGGTGACGATGGTGGGCCTGGGTGAGTCCGACCTGCGTGCCGACCTCAACACCACCAACGAGGGCCCGACCATGGACAGTGCCCGGGCCCGGGTGATCGTCGCCGCCCGCGCCGCCGGCCTGCCCAACCCGATCCAGAGTGTCTACGCCGAGCCTCGGGACCTGCGCGGGCTGCTGGTCACCAGCCGGCACGGCCGCCGGCTCGGGTTCCTCGGCCGGATGGCGATCCACCCGGCGCAGATCCCGATCATCCACGACGTCTACACCCCGACGACCAACGAGATCGACGACGCACTGGAGGTCTTCGCGGCCGCGGACCTCGCCGCCACGGAGAGCCGGTCGATCGCCATCACCGCGCAGGGCAAGATGGTCGGCCCGCCCGCCTTGGCCCGCGCCCGCCAGGTGCTGGAGCTGGCCACCGCCCTCGATCTGATCGCGGAGGCCCGGACCGGGACCACCCCATCGCCACGCGACACCGGGAGCAACGGAGGTTCTTCATGACCGAGCAGTGGGCGGTGCTGGACCCGGCGATCCGCCCGGCCGACCCCGAGGCCTATCTCAGAGCTGCGCTGCAGTGGCATTTCGGCGAGGACACCGGGTCGCCCTTCTGGCTGCGGCGGGCGAAATCGCTGGACTTCGACCCGCTGACCGACGTGATTACGTACGACGATCTGACGCTGTTCCCCAACATCGTCGACGAGCTGCGCGACATTCCCGTGGAGGACCTTATCCCGCGGGGGTACGGCCCCCGGCCCCCGGCGCCGAAGGTCTTCGAGACCGGCGGCACCACCGGCGCGCCCAAGCGGGTGATCCTCATGCCGGACTGGTTCGAGAGCTCCATCGACCGGATGCTCGCCGGGCCGGTGTTCGCCGGGCGGGAGCCGGGCAACATCCTGATCGCGACGCCGACCGGCCCGCACAAGATCGGCGGCCAGTACGACGACGTGGTGCGTCGGCAGAACACGATCAAGTTCACCATCGACGTCGACCCGCGCTGGGTCAAGAAGCTCATCGCCCGGGGCGAGAACGACCAGGTCAAGACGTACGTGGAACACGTACTGGACCAGATCGAACACGTCCTGACGACTCAGGACGT
Organism: Streptomyces sp. NPDC007162; assembly: GCF_040634175.1. Taxonomy (NCBI): domain Bacteria; kingdom Bacillati; phylum Actinomycetota; class Actinomycetes; order Kitasatosporales; family Streptomycetaceae; genus Streptomyces; species Streptomyces sp. NPDC007162. The sequence continues at coordinate 2,697 of NZ_JBEYFC010000391.1, read as the reverse complement.
CGGGCTGCTGGTGATCACGCCGCCGCTGCTGCGCGCGTGCTCCGCACGTCCGCTGCTCGTCGAGCTCATCAACACCAAGGTGAGCGTGGTGTTCTGGGGCGGCGCGCACATGACGGCCGACGAGCGCTACGAGCTGCAGCACGTGCACTTCCCGGGCGTACGCATGGTGAGCCGCTACAACAGCGCGATGATCCTCGAGGGGGCCGCCGAGCGCGCCGGGACCGGCACCGGCGATCACGTGATCTACGACCCGTACAGCCCGGTGGTGACCTTCCGGGTGATCGACCCGGAGACGCGGGAGACGGTGGACTACGGCCGGCGCGGGCAGGTCGTGATGAACCACGTGAGCAAGGGCTTCTTCGCGCCCAACAACCTCGAACGGGACTCCGCCGTACGCGTGCCTGGCCCGGAGGGGCAGTTCGGCGACTCGGTGGCCGACCCCCGGCCGGTCGAGACGTTCGGTGGTGAGCGAGTGATCGAGGGCATCTACTGATGCGCCGACGCGTCCCATTCATTCCCAGGAAGAGGAAAGTGTGATGTCCGACCAACCGTGGCTGCACCGCCTGGACCCCGCCGAGGCGGCCGAGATCGACGACGCGCTGGACGTGCTGCTCAAGAGCGGCAAGCCGAACTTCGCCGCGAGCCCCGCCGACTTCCCGCTGCCCGCGCTGGGACCGAGGCTGCGCGGCATCGTCGACTCCATCGAGAACGAGCCGGGCTTCGCCCTGGTCCGGGGAGTTCCGGTCGGCGACAAGAGCGAGGACGAGGTCCGCCGACTCTACTGGGGACTCGGCATGTACATCGGCGTGCCCATGATCCAGAACAACAGTGACTCCAGCATGGTCGACATCCGCGACGAGCGCCGGGCGGGCAAGCTGCGGGTTCACAAGTCGAATCAGCACATCGGCTTCCACATCGACTCGACCGACGTCGTCACCCTGCTGTGCCGGCGGGCGGCCTCGCAGGGCGGCACCAGCCTCGTGGTCAGCGCCGAGGCCGTACGCCGGGAGATGTCCTGGGAGTGCCCCGAGCTGCTGAGCGCGCTGTACGAGCCGCTGCCCTTCGCTGACGTCGCCTCCCCCGACGACGAGCGTCCGGACGTCTTCCTGAGCCCGGTCTTCGGTCGGCACGAAGGGCTCACCACGACCCGGTTCTACATCCGCCGGGTGCTGCGCAGCCAGGACAACCCTGACGCGCCGCGGCTGACAGAGCGGCAGCTCGAGGCCATCAACAAGGTCGAGGAGATCGCCGCCCGGCCCGGCCTGGTCACGCCCATGGAGTTCGAGCCGGGCGACCTGCAGATGATCAACAACCACCTGGTGCTGCACGGCCGCACGGCCTTCGCCAGCGAGGAGCCCGGGGCGGGACGGCACCTGCTGCGGATGTGGTTCTCCGTGCCGTCGAGCCGGTCGTTGCCGCCCGGGTACGAGGCGGCGTGGGGCACCCGCGAGGGCGGCACCCTGCGCGGCGCCGGCCCGCGCTGGCAACTGCAGGGCGAGTTCGGCGAGTTCCAGCGCCGACAGGCCGAGGAACTGGGCGTGGCGATCCCGGCCTGACTCCGGCGTCCGCGGTGGACGATCACAATGGTAGGTTGGGCGGCATTGCCACACGCGGATAGTATTTGCGCAATTTGTCATATACCTGGCAGGGAGAGTCATGGCACTGCTCGGAAAGTTACTGAAGAACCGGCGCGCGGGTGAGGCGGGCCTCGCCTGGCACGCGCCGCACCTGGCAGGGGCCGAGACCCTGGCCGTGACCAGCCCCGACTTCGGCCACGAGACGACGCTCCCGGTGGTACACGCCGGCCGCAAGCTGGGCGGGGAGGACGCCTCGCCCGCGCTCGCCTGGACGGCGGCGCCCGCGGGCACGGCACAACTGCTGCTGGTCGTCGAGGACCCTGATGCGCCCACCCCCAAGCCGTTCAACCACGGCGTCTTCCTCATCGAACCGTCGGTGACGAGCCTCGCGCGGGGCGCGCTCGACGGCACCAGCCCGGCGGCCGGTGTACGGCCGCTGCAGTCCGGCAAGGGCGTCGGCTACCTGGGGCCGGCCCCGATCAAGAGCCACGGCCCGCACCGGTACGCCTTCCAGCTCTTCGCCCTCGGCGAGCCGATCGCCACGGACGTGGAGAGTGTCAAGCCCGCGGCCGTGCTCGCGGCTGCCGGCAGTGTGCTCGCCCGGGGCCGCATCGACGGTTTCTACGAGAACCCCTGATCAGTCGAGATCAGGACTACCAGGTCTGGGGATGCCAGGACAACCCACCGCGGCCTAGCCTGCGACCGATCGTGCCCGGACGGCGACCGTCCCTCATGCACGATCAGCCGCCGTCAACGGCCCGCGTGGCGAGAAGGAGCCCCCCGATGACCGAACAAGTCAGCGCCGCCGCGCCGCACTACGAGGCCCCACTGGTCATCGGCACCGACGCCACGCCGCCGATCGCCTGGCGGCCGGTGCTCATCACCGCGGCGGTGGTCGCGGCCGTGATCACCGCGGTCAGCTGGCGGATCGGCGCGTACAGCAACGAGCTCTACTTCATCGGCGCGGGCGGCCATCCGGCCTGGGGCTACGTGGACCAGCCGCCGCTCACCCCGGTGCTGGCCCACGGCTTGTGGTCCGTCGCGCACTCGCTCGTGCTGCTGCGGCTGCCGGCCACCCTGTGCATGGTCGCCATGGTCGTGCTGAGCGCGCTCACCGCCC
>NZ_JBEYFC010000390.1:0-8698 GCF_040634175.1 Streptomyces sp. NPDC007162 | reverse complement strand
CCTGCCGTATCCGGTGCACGTTCATGTCGACGCCGTAGACGTGGTGCACATGGGTGGTGGCGACGAAGCGGGTGCGGGGGCCGACGAGCACGGCGAGGGCCCGTGGGTCGTAGTCGCCGGAGCTCGCCTGGTACGGCAGCTGCCGGACCCTGATGTGCACGCCCTGGCGGGCCAGCAGCTCTCGCGCCTCCAGCCACGGCGACAGGTTCGCCTGATGGTCGGCGAACGGGACGACGATCTCGTCCCCGTCCGCGAGAAGAGCCGGCAGCCAGTCCCGGGCGACCATGCGCAGCCCTTCCGTGGTCCCGCTGGTGAAGTGGACCGACGACCGCTCCGGGTCCGGGTCGCCCAGAAACGCCTTGATCCGGTTCCGGGTGTTCTCCACCAGTGCCGTCGTGGTGTTGGCCCAGGGATAGGAGCCCCGGCCCGCGTTGGCGTTGGACGTGGTCAGGTAGGTCTGTACGGCATCCAGGACCTGCTGCGGTTTCTGGGCGGTGGCCGCGTTGTCCAGGTAGGCCAGGTGCGGGTGCTTGACGATGATCGGGAACTCGGCACGCAACGGACGCTGCCACGCGGCCAGTGCCGCCAGTTCCGCGGCGGGATCAGCCATGTCAGTCACGCACCAGCGGCGCGCCCGCGTCCCGCCAGGCGATGATGCCGCCGGCCAGGCTGCGCACGTCGGGGTGGCCCATACGGGTGAGCAGGGCCGCGTACCGGGCGGACTTCTCACCGACCGGGCAGGCGAGCAGTACGGGCTGTCGTTTGCTGAACGGCAGTCCGCCGCGTACGAGTTCGTCGAAGAGCTCGTCGACGATGTTCATGGAGCCGTCGATGTGGAGTGCCGCGTACGCGAAGGGGCCACGCAGGTCGACCACGAGCGGGTGCTGCTCGGCGATCCACTTCTGGGCGTTCTCGACGTCGATGACCGTCGCCGTCCGGATCTCGGTGTCGGTCAGTGTGGTGGGCGAGTTCTTCGCCGGAGGGCGGCCCAGCAGGTCAGGGCGGCGTTGCCGGACATAACCGACGTAACTCTCCACCCGGTCGCAGACGATGAACACCGCTGACCTGCGCTGCGTCAACTCGGCGTCGAGCGGGCGGAGATGACGGACCGCTCCGAAGTAGGCAGCCCCACCGGTGGGCCCCGCGAGCAGGCCGCAGCGGCGGAGCAGGGTCAGCATGCCGTCGATGGCCTCGTCGGCACTCACCGCTTCCAGCGAGTCGTAGGTGGCCGGGTCGAAGATGCCGACTTCCTGTACTTCGTCGAGGGTGCGGATGCCGGGGATGAAGTCCGCCTTCTGCCCGACCAGTCCGACGACGCGCACCGCAGGGTCGTGCGCACGCAGGGCACGGGCCACGCCGGTCGACGACCCGGCCGTGCCCACACAGGCGATGAACCAGTCGGGGGACCGGCCGTCCAGGTCCGCGATGATCTCCGGGCCAGTTCCGGTGGCGTGCGCCTCGGTGTTGAGGACGTTGAAATACTGGTCCGTGTGCAGATGTGCGCTGCCGGGGCGGCTCAACTGCTGGTGGAAGAGTGTCAGCGGATCGTCGGTGTCGGTCGGGTCGAGGCACTCGGTCTGTCCGGGCAGTTCCTCGATCTCGGCGCCGAGCAGCAGGAGCAGCTCCTTGATCTCGGGGATACGCATCCGGTTGGTGACACTCTTGAACGGAAGCCCGTGCAGGCCGGCGATGAGGGCCAGGGCCTTGGCGGTGTTCCCGCTGGACAACTCCACGATCGTCTCGCCGCGCTCCTTGGCCCCGGCGATGTCCTGCCGGGTCATGCTCCACGCGGCCCGGTCCTTCAGCGAGCCAAAGGGGTTGAGCATCTCCAGCTTGGCGTAGAGGTCGACGTTGCGCAGGCCGTGCACGGCCGGGTCGATGCGGACCAGCGGTGTGTTGCCGATGGCGTCGGTGATGCTGTCGTACCTCATCCTTGCGGGTCCCCCGTACGTGTGAGCGGCCAGTAGTGCTCGTCCAGACACCAGTGCCAGTGACCGCCCTCCTGGCGGACGGCCGCCTTCCGGGCGACGGGCTGCTGCTGTGCGTGCGTGGCGCCGAAGTCCATGCAGTAGCCGGCCGTGTTGGCGAAGGCGAGAAGATCGCCGGGCCGCGGCAGGAGGGGCAGGAAGACCGTTCGGCGGGTGATCAGATCGGCCTCTAGGCACAGGTTGCCCATGAGATGCACGCGCACCGGGCCCGCCGCGACGGGTGGGGGCGCGTCGCGGGGCAGGACCACGGGATCCATGAGCACGCCGTGGTCTTCCAGACCCACGTCACCCGCGTTCATCGCGAGGCGCACCATCCACTCCCCCGTGTCCGTGGGCCGTACTTCCAGGACCTTGCCGAGGGTGAGCCCGCACTGGTCGGCCAGGGCCCGGCCGGGCTCGACATAGAGGTCGTAGAGGCTTTCCAGGAGCAGGGTGCCCAGGGGGCGTTCCAGGCTCGGCGCCGGGTGTGAGAGCAGCGCGTCGAGGTACGCTGCGCCGGTGACGGGCCGATGCGCCGGGTAGAGGGTCAGGGCGCCCCGGAGGGTGCCGTTCTCGACCCGGAGGCCGTAGCCGTGCCCGTCCCGGGTCAGGGGTGGGCGGCTGCCCATGACGGCGTGAGTGAGCTCGGTCGTGTAGCGCTCCCACTGGGGTGCGTGGGCCAGGTAGTTGACGCCGAAGCCACCGCCGACGTCGATCGCTCGCGGCTGGAATCCCTGGATCCGCAGCTCCTCCATGGCCCGCAGACACCCTTCGAGGGCGGTTGCCTTCTCGTCCAGGCTCGTGGTGTCGAGGTGGTAGCCGACACCGATCGGCTCCAGCGCCTCCCGGTGACGGTCGAGGATGTCGACCAGGTGGTGCAGGAACTTCACGGACGTGCCGAAGCGGCTCCTGCGTGAGAGCCGTCTGGGGCCGGACGTCTCGAACCCGGACAGGCGTAGCAGGACGCGCAGACGCGGGAGTCCGTACGCGCGGGCCAGGCCCGCGACCTGCTCCAGCTCCTGAGGGCCGTCGATGTTGAGGACCGCTCCGCTGCGCGCGGCGAGCCAGAGGAATTCCGGGTCCTTGGGGCCGGTCGCCATGATCCGGTCTCCCGTGAACCCGGACCCGAGCGCATGCTGCAGTTCACGCAGCGATGCGGCATCGAGTGCCGCATCCGTCGTGGTCAGCCGTCGTACGAGGGCGCTGGAGCGGTTCGCCTTGTGTGCGAAGAAGATCTGTCCGGTGAGCTGGTGGCGGTCGAAGACCGTCCGGAAGCGCTGCGCGTTTTCAGCGATCTGGTCCGGCAGGATGATGTTGAGAGGCGATCCGAGCGCGTCCACGAGGGTATGCAGAAGCGGTGCCGACTCCAGGAGCGCCGCTGTGCGCGGTTCCAGCCTCGGTTCCAGGTACAACGGGTCGTCGTACAACGGGTCGTCGCTCATACCAGCTGTTCCTCCCCGCCGAGGAAAACGTACCGGTGTCGGCAAACGGTCATAACGACCGTAACCCCCACCGGGCCTTCTGTGACCGGCCCGGCGGGGCAGCAAACTGTTTCCCGACCGTTTCCCGACGTCCGACGGCTGGATCGGGACGGTCGGAGGGGTCAGAGAGCGAGGCTCATCAGGATCTCGTCCCGGTCGTCGCCCGGGGCGATCCGCAGCGCACCGGGCCATCGGCCGACTTCCACCCAGCCCAGCCTGCGGTAGAACTCCTCCAGGCCGACACCGCCTCGGGCCGAGAGTGACAGCCGCTCCAGACCCATCTCGTCCCGCGCGACGTCACGGACGCGATGCATCAGCGCGACGCCGATTCCCCGCCCACGGAAGCGCGGATGCGTCTGGACGTGGTTGACGGTGCCGCAGTGCGAGCCGAGCGGATGCGGCTCCCGGCGCAGGACCAGCCAGCCGGCGAGCGAGCCGCCGACGGCGGCGACGAGCAGTCTGCCGTGCCGGGGGTGCAGTGCGTGGACGAGCCCGTCGAGCACGGGGGTGACGTCGCGTGTGCTCACCGGCAGCGGCGGGAACTCGGTGGCGAGGACCGCGCCGCCGGCGTTGGCCACCGCCTCCCAGCAGTCGATGAGCTCCTGTCTGAGGCACGGGGTGACGTCGCCGGGACGGGTCAGCTGCAGGAACTCCGAGGACTGGTGCACCGTCATGTTCGTCAGCCTCGCAGAGGCGCGCTGGTCAGTGCACTCCGCGTTCCTCCGTCGGCGCCCACCGGAGACCCCTAACCGCGTGCCCTCAGCAGCCGATCCAGTACGGCTACGGGCGAGCGGGGATGCAGCGAGCGGCGGGCATCCAGCGCCGCTTCCCAGTGCTCGGTCAGGCCGGCCATGAGGCGCTTCCGCATCCCAGGGGTGACGTGTGCGTAGCGGGCTGAGACCGATCCGTCGATATGGCCCATACGTTCGTCCATGAGGACCTTCTCGGTGCCGAGGTCCTCCATATGGGTGCGGTGGGAATGGCGCAGGCCGTGCGGCGTGAGGCCCTTGGCGATGGGCAGCCAGCAGGCATCGGCACGATCCTGGGCATTGCGGCCACGGACCGGGACGCCGGGCCAGGGATCTCCGAGAAGAGGTACGGGGCGGGCCTCCTGGGGTGCCTTCTTCGGGTACCAACCGGAGGCGGAGGGCGTGAACAGCCACGTGGCGAAGCCGTTGCGGCGCCAGTGAGCGGCGTTCTCGGTCGGGATACCGCCACGGACGAAGTTCAGCTCGACGATGGCGAGTTCCATGCGGAGCCGGGTCTCCCTCCGTACTCGCTCCGGGTGGTTGAGGACGTTGGACACCGTGCCGGTGGAGACGTCCACACGACGGGCGACGTCCACGAGCTTGGCGCCCTGGTGGCCGCCGGTGCGAGCGGTGCCCTGGCCCCGGAAGACGTATCGTCTGCCGTGGCAGGGGCACGGGGTGGGCTTGGTACGGGCGACATGGTCGGCGATCAAGGACGACAGCCAGTCCATCGTGTCGATGGTTCGGTAGCTGTCGTCCTTGGGCGGGCAGCGGATCAGCTCGCCGGAGTCCAGCTCATACAGCTGGTGCTCGACACGTAGGGAACCGGCACGGGCGAACTCGGTCTCCAGGCCGACGATTTCGCCCCACCGCATCCCCGTGTAGCCCTTGGTGACCACGGCCACGAACTCGTCGTCGCGGCCGGACAACAGGGCCGCGCGTTCGGCGATGAGGAGCATGCCGAGCGGATCGGTGATGACCTTCTCGGGGCCGCGGTCACGAGAGCGGCCGGCACGCTTGCCGCGTCCGCGTCGCTTGGCCGCCGGGTTGGCGGCGATGAGGCCCTCGTCCATGGCGTCGGCCAGGATGAGGTGGAGCGTCGAGCGCCACGTCTTGACGCTGGACGCGGCGTAGAGGGCCTTTTCCCTCTTCTCCCAGCCGTCCACGTCGGTGCGGAGGATGCCGGCCAGGGCCTTGTCCTCGAACTCGGGGAGCAGGTGCTCCTCGATGTGGCGCCGGTAGTTCTGCATGGTGGACGCGGCAAGGTCCTGGGAGTCGTACCAGCGGCTGGCATACTCGCCGAACGTCTCCTGTCCGGCCGCCGGGTCACGCCAGGTGCCGCGTCGGATCCTGGCCTCTTCCTCGTCCGCGGCCTGCTTGGCCTCCCGCTTGGTGGCGAACTTGACCACCACGCCCGTCGGGTCGACGACGGTGCCGTACTTGCCCTCGCTGACCTTGTATCTGCCGCGCCAGTAGCCGCTGCGCTTCTCGGCGAACCCCACGCCTTCTGTTCCCTCCTCTCTCTGATGTGCCGGGTACGGCTAGGCGGCAGTGCCGTACTGGGCCCTGCGGGGCGGTCGGGCCCTGAGGCGTGGGGCGGGGGACATGGAGGGCCGCGTCTGCGCGGGTGCGCGCGACGGTGTCGGAGTCGGCTCGGACGGGCTGGCCGGGGACGGCGCTCGCTGTGGCGCCGGCTCCTCGTGGATCCGGATGATCTCGGCGAGGTGGTCCGCGGTGAAGCGGTAGGCGCGGCCGACTCGCGTGTGCGGTATCAGGCGCCGGCGCGCACGATCCTTGACCCACCAGTCCGAACAGCCGAGCGTCTCGGCGATCTCCTCGGGGCGGTACAGACGAGGCAGGGCGGCTTCGCCCTCCGTTCGGTGTGGAAGGCGTGCGAGGGCTGGGGGCATTGCGGGGTGGGGCAAGGGGGGTGGGTCCTTACTTCGGGGACGGGCGCTCGATCAGCGGCAGTGGGCGGCCCGTCTCAGGTGACGCCCGATCCCTGCAACAGCACGAGGGGCGAGACGAGAAGGGCTTCGGCTATGGCGACGAGGTCGTCGATGTCGCAGCGCCGCTGGGCACGTTCGATTCGGGACAGCATCGTGTTGGACATCGGACGGCCAAGGGCCGTGATGCGGTCGGCCAACTGACGTTGGGCGAGGCCGCGTTCGGTGCGGAGGATTTCGATGGTTCGGGCGGTCCGCATTCCTGCCGGACCGATTTCCAGAGAACGTGCTGCCATGGCTCCATTTGTAGCTTGCATTCGCCGGTTTGGTTAACCGGCGATCGTCGGCTATGTTGCGCCCGCCCGGTCGGCGAGCAGAGGGGGAATTCCAACCCCCACTCCCATGTCGTGCCGCCTGGCAAGACACCCAGATGCACTTCTGGCGTGGGGTGTTGTGTTGTAGCTTCGCTGTCGCCAGCCCGTCAACAGCTTCCCGATGTGATGCTTCTGGCTCGGCCTGCGGGGCAACTATTTGGTCAACCGGCGATCGTGCCCTACGGTTTTCCTCCCGCCCGCTTTCCAGTCTGTTTTCCCGCGGCCTTTCTGCCGTGAGAGATTGCGCCGGATCGGGCTGGACTTGCGTGGCCGGGGTGTGGCTATGTTGACGACGCCCCGGAAACACAATCGGGGCTCGGCGCCCGCCCCGCGCCGACAGCCCACCTGCTTCCCCGTTCGAATCCCACCCGACCGACGGTGAGCCGTGGTGTCCGCCCACAGGCCACCGAGTGAGGACCGCCCCGCTCTTGGCACGAATCCGCACCATCAAGCCCGAAGCCTTCGTCTCCGAGTCCCTGGCCGCCGTCTCCCTGACCGCGGAACGCACCTTCATCGGCCTGCTCACCCAGGCCGACGACCAGGGCCGCCACCGCGACCACGCCGCGATCATCGCGGGCCAGTTGTGGGTCCTGCGCCCAGAGCACACCCCGTCCGATGTCGAGACGGACCTCGCCCAGCTCGCCGACGCCGGGCTGATCTGCCGCTACACGGGACCCGATGACAAGCGCTACTTGCATGTCGTCACCTGGAGCAGGCACCAGAAGATCAACCGGCCGAGCAAGAGCCGGATCCCCACCTGCCCGCGACACGACGCCTCGGCCGGAGCCACGCCGAGTGCCACGGCGGCCGGCTTCGCTGAGTCCTCACTGCCGCCTCACGGCCACCTCCGTGAGGACGCGCGAGAGGTGCACGAGCCCGCACGGATTCCCGATACCGATGACGAAGCCGCAGGTCAGGGCGGATTCAGGGAACCTTCCGTGAGGACTCACGGAGAGCACACGGAGCCGACGGTGAAGCCTCACCGTCCGGATCTAGGACCTAGGACCGTGGATCTAGGAGGTACCCCTTCGGGGGGCGCAAGCGCCCCAGCACCCGACACCGTCTCGGCCAAGCAGCTCATCGCCGAGTACGTCGCCGCGTGCAACCACCGCCCGCCGGAGGACTTCCTGGGGCATCTGGGCCGGCAGGCGCGCAAGCTGCTCGCCGAGGGCATCGCCCCCGCACACATCCGGATCGCCCTCGAACGCCATCGGGTCAAGGGGCTGTCCCCGAGCGTCCTGCCCAGCCTCGTCCACGAGGTCATGAACGCCGCCTCCCCCGCCACGCCGGCAGCCCACAGGGCTTGGACGAACCCCAGCGACATCGTCGCCGCCTACGGAGATGAGCTCTGACCGCCACCCTCACCCGCGCGCCCCAGCGCGTCGGCCCTCTCGCCGACCGCCTCAACGGCATCCTCGCCAACCGCGGCATCGACCCTGCCGCCGCTGCCGCCCAGGAGCCGACACCCGAGCCGGTCACCGCCCTGGAGCTGGCGGACGCCCGCATCCCCGCCCGCTACCGACGCGCCCTGGCCGACCACCCCCAGATCACCGCCTGGGCCGACCAGATCGCCGGAGCAGGACGCCCCGGCCCGGGCGGACCAGGCATCGCCGAAGGGCCGTCGCTGCTGATCGCCGGCCCCACGGGTACAGGCAAGACCTACCAGGCGTACGGCGCCGTCCGGGCCCTCCTGAGCCGCGGCGTCCGCCTGCGCTGGGAGGCCACCACCTCCGCCGACCTGCACGCACGCCTCCGCCCCCGCGCAGGCCACGACGGCGAACGGGATCTGCAGACGCTCGCCCGCTGCCCGCTGCTCCTCCTGGACGACCTCGGCGCGGCCAAGACCAGCGAGTGGACCGAGGAGCTCACCTACCGGCTCATCAACCACCGGTACGAGCACATGCTCCCCACTCTCATCACCACCAACCTCCCCACCGCCGAGCTACGCACCGCGCTCGGCGACCGCGTCGCCTCCCGCCTCGCCGAGATGACCGAACGCGTCATCCTCACCGGCCCCGACCGACGCCGCACCGCGCCAGCCGTCTGACCGGCCGACGCTCCCTCCCGCACCGTCTCGCACCGCCGACCCGCGCTTCCGCCTGCCCTCGAACGTGAGGGCCCCTTGGAGAGCCTCTGCATGACACCTGGCACCACCACGCTCATCAACGCCAACGGCAACGG
>NZ_JBEYFC010000389.1:0-8725 GCF_040634175.1 Streptomyces sp. NPDC007162 | reverse complement strand
GCCCAGCTCATCCACGCTCACCCGACGCAGAACGAGGCGCTCGGCGGGGCACCCCACCCGGCCGACGTCGCCCGTGCGGCGGGCGGGATCAGACGGTCTGGCCGTTGCCGCCGCCGGAGGACACCTTGATGCCCTGGGTGATGGTGTCGATCACCGACTCCTTCTGGCCGACGTCCACACCGAACCGGACCACCACGATCTGCCGGGCGTTCGCCGGCGAAGGGAAGGCCAGCGACTCGACGTACCCGTCGGCGCCCTTGCTGGTGACGACCTTCCAGCGCACCATGTAGCCCTTCTGCCCGGCCACCGTCACCGCCTTGGAGGCCAGCACCTGGTGCGAGGTGATCGAGCCGTAGGTCTTGCCGCCGTACGACTCCTTGGCACTGGCGGCGATGTCCGCCTTGGCGACGGCCTCGGCCGTGCTGCCCGAGGTGCCCAGCACCACGGCGGGCGCCGAGTAGGCGCCCCCGGTGGTGCAGGTCTCGGAGGTGTCGCCGGGGCACTTGTAGGAGTCGTCGGAGGTGATCTGCGCACCGACCTGCCCGGCCTGTCCGGTCCAGCCGTCCGGAACCGGCAGGCTGATGGCGTTGACGGAGTCCGGCACGTTGCCGCCGCCCTGCACCTTCGGAGGCTCGGACTGGTTCGGCGAGGGCGACGCGCCACCGTCCGACCCGCCGGAGCCGCCCGGACCGCCCGATCCCGAACCGCCTCCCGACCCGCCGAACGGGAAACCCTGCCCCCCGTTCTGTCCGTTCTGCCCCTCGGGGCCGCCCTGGCCGCCGGACCCCCGCTGCGAGGCCTGGTTGCCGTTGTCGCCGCCGTCGGCGGTCAGCGCGTAGACGCCCACCCCGATGGCGGCCAGCACCGCGGCCGCGATGCCGACGGCTATGCCGGTGCGCAGCCCGCGCCTGCCCGCGGGCGGCGCGGCCGGGTACCCCGGATAGCCCGGGTACTCGGGGTGGGCCGCCGGGTACCCCGGATACACCCCGCCGGCCTGCGGGTACGTCGCGCCGGCCCCCGGGTGCGTCCCGTCGGCGGCCGGGTGCGCGCCGGCGGCCGGCGGCTGCGGCGGGGGACCCCAGTCGGCGCCCGATCCGGCGGGGCGGGTCTGCTCCGTCCACGCCTTGCCGTCCCACCAGCGTTCGGTGGCCGGACCGTCACTTGTCTGCCCGGGGTCGGGATACCACCCGGGAGGAGTCACCTGCGTCATGCTCCTACCGTATGAGGCGTCGGTGAAAGTCGGATGAGAGGATGCGCCGACTTTCGGATGACTGCTGCCGCGCGGCTCACTCGATCCGCAGCCGTACCGGTGGACCCGCCGCCGGCGGCGGCAGCCGCAGCCCGTCCCGGCCCGGCGTCAGCGAGCCGAGGACGCTCGGGTGCCGGGCACCGGTGGCACTCGGGGCCGTGCCCGGCAGGCCGTGTGCGGTGAGGAACCCGAGGACCGCGAACGCGTACGCCTCCTTCGCCGCCGCGGGCAGCCCGAGTTCGTCGGAGACGCGGACCGGGGTCCCCGGCAGCAGGCCGCGGAGCGTCTCCCACAGCACCGGGTTCCGGGTGCCGCCGCCCGATGCGACCACCTCCGTGGCCCCCACGCTCCGCACGGCGTCCGCCACCGTGCGGGCCGTCAGCAGGGTGAGCGTCGCCAGCGCGTCCTCGGCCGGCATCCCCTCGGGCGCCCGCCAGTACCCCGCGTGGAACAGCTCCTTGCCGGTCGTCTTCGGCGCGGGCAGCGCGTAGTACGGCTCCGCCAGCAGCTCTTCGAGCAGCGCCGGGTCCGGCCGGCCGCGGGCCGCCAGGGCGCCGTCCACGTCGTACCTCAGCCGCCCGCCCGTGCACCGGCGGGCCGCCGCGTCCAGCAGCGCGCACCCCGGCCCGGTGTCGAAGGCCGTGCCGTCCGGTGCGGTGAGGTTGGCGATCCCGCCGAGGTTCAGCGCCACCGGCGTACCCGGCCGGCCGCGCAGCCACAGCAGGTCCACCAGGCTCACCAGCGGCGCGCCCTGACCCCCCGCCGCCACGTCCCGCGGCCGGAGGTCGGCGACCACCGGCAACCCCGTCGCCTCCGCGATCCAGGCCGGCTGCCCGAGCTGCAGCGTGCCGTGCACCCGGCCGCCGTCCGCCCAGTGGAAGACCGTCTGGCCGTGCGAGGCCACCAGCTCGGCGCGGCCGCCGCACAGTTCACGGTCGGCCCGGACGGCCGCCGCCGCGAACGCCTGCCCGATCCGGGTGTCCAGCAGACACACCCGCGCCAGCGGCACGGCAGCCGGAGGCAGTGCTCCCGCCAGGGCCTCGCGCAGCTCGTCGTCGTACGGTGTGCTCACCATCCCCAGCGGCTTCAGCAGCAGTGTGCCGTCCGCCAGCCGCAGCTCGGCCGCCGCCGCGTCCACCGCGTCGTACGACGTCCCGGACATCAGACCGATCACCAGCACCGTCTCAACCCGCCTTCCGCTTCTGCGCCGCGAGGAGCGCCAGGACGCTGACCGCGCAGGCCGCCGCCGCGTAGTAACCGGGGACGTCCGGATTGCCGGTACGCCTGACCGCCTCCGTGATGATGAGGCCCGCACAGCCCGCGAACACGGCATTGGACAGGGCGTAGGCGAGTCCCAGCCCCGTGCACCGGGTCCGCGCCGGGAACATCTCGGCCAGCAGCGCGGGGCCCGGCCCGGCCATCAGTCCCACCAGCGCACCCGCACCGCACAGGGCCGCGCCCTTGGCCGTCTCCGAAGTTCCCGCGTCCTGAAGGAGGTCGAGCAGCGGCAACGCCAGCAGCACCACCAGCCCGGCGCCCGCCAGCATCACCGGCCGCCGCCCCACCCGGTCGCTGAGCAGCCCCGCCGGGAGGATCGCCGCCGCGAAACCCAGATTCGCCAGCGCGGTGGCCAGGAGCGCCGCCCGAAAACCGGTGTGCAACGTGGTCTGGAGGTACGACGGCAGGACGACCAGGAAGGTGTACCCGGCCGCCGACCACCCCGTCACCCGCCCGGCGGCCAGTGCGATCGCCCCCGCGGAGACCCGTACGTCCGCCACGGCCGGCGCCCGGAACTCCGGCGTCTCGTCCAGCCCCACCCGCAGCCAGAGCGCCAACGCGCCCAGGGGCAGCGCCAGCAGGAACGGCAAGCGCCACCCCCACGACGCGAACGCGTCCGCCGTCAGCAGGCCGGACAGCCCGACCGCGACACCCACCCCACCGAGCAGCCCCAGCGCCACGGTGAACGACTGCCACGCCCCGTACAGCCCCCGCCGCCCCGGCGGCGCGTACTCCGTCAGCATCGCCACCGCGCCCCCGAACTCGCCCCCCGCCGACAACCCCTGGACCATCCGGAGGAACGTCAGCAGCCAGGGCGCGAGCGCACCCGCCCGGGCATAGGTGGGGAGCAGACCGATCAGCGCCGTGGCACCCGTCATCAGCGCCACCACGAGAATCAGTACGGGCCGCCGCCCGAGCCGGTCGGCCAGCCGGCCGAACAGGGCCGCGCCCAGCGGACGGAAGAAGAACGCCAGCCCGAACGAGGCATAGGTGCGCACCAGGCCCTCGGCCGCGCTCCCGCCCGCAGGGGTGAAGAACCGCTCGGCGACCGTCGTCGCGACATAACCGTAGACACCGAACTCGTACCACTCGATGAAGTTGCCGACCGATCCTGCGGCCAGCGCCCGGAGGGGCCGGTTCCGCCCGGTCGCCGCACGATCTCCACGATCTTCATGAACCAGGTTCATTTCCCTGCCCGTTGACGATCCGTCCACTCCACAGCGGCAGGTCGGGGCCGACACGCGTCGCCCGCCGGCCCGCTGTCACCCGTCACGGCAACAGCTGCCCGGACCCGCCTCCGGCCAGCCAACAGGACGGCTACGCTCGTGGTCTGTACGTCGTTCGGGCGACTTGGGGAGGCAGCGGGATGACGGAGGAACAGCCCCTTGGGTGTGCCGCGGCGCCCCTCTGGGAGCGCGACGAGGAGCTCGCCGCCATCACCGAGGCACTCGACGTGCTGGGTTCCGACGCCTCCTCCTGCGGCAACCTGCTGGTCCTGCGCGGCGACGCCGGGCTCGGCAAGACCGCGCTGCTGACCGAAACCCGCCGCATGGCGGAGCGCCGCGGCTGGACCGTCTGGTGCACCCGCGGCGTCGAGACCCTGCGCAGCGTCCCCTTCCACGTGGTGCGGCAGCTGCTCCAGCCCGCCCTGGTCTCACTGCTGCCGGAGGAGGCCCGCGAGTACCTCGGCGACTGGTACGACATCGCGGGGCCCGCCCTCGGCATCACGGACCCAGGCGACCGCCAGGCCGACCCGCAGGGTGTCCGCGACGGCCTCGTCGCGGTCGTCCGCAGGCTCGCCAGGCGCGACTGGCCGCTGGTCCTGCTGATCGACGACGCGCACTGGGCCGACCAGGAGACCCTGGCCTGGCTCGCCGCCTTCGTCGAACGCCTCGACGACCTCTCCGTCCTGGTCCTGGTCGCCCGCAGGCCCGGCGAGGTCAGCGGCGACAGCGCCCGCTACCTCGACGCCGTAGCCGCCGCCGGCCGCCCCCTGCGCAACCTCACCGCCCTCACCCCGGACGCGACCGCCGGCCTCACCCGCGCCACCCTCGGCGCACACGCCGACGCCCCGTTCTGCCGCGAGGTCTGGGCCGTCACCGGCGGCAACCCCTACGAGACCGTGGAACTCCTCGCCAAGGTCCAGGACAGCGAGGTCGAACCCGTCGAGGCCCGGGCCGGTGAACTGCGCGCCCTGAACCGCTCCGCCCGCGGCGGCGGACTCGTCACCCGCCTCGAAGGCCTCGGCGTCGACGCCACCCGGTTCGCCTGGGCCGCCGCCATCCTCGGCACCGGCATCTCCGTCGACCTCGTCGCCCAGCTCGCCAGCATGACCGTCGACGACGCCGAACGCTGCGCCGAACTGCTGCGCACCGCGCGCATCCTCACCGAGCCCGACCCGGCCGGTTCCCGGCCCCGCGCCGGTGACCTGGAGTTCGTCCACCCGCTGATCGCCACCGCCGTCTACAATTCCATCCCGCCCGCGATGTGCACCGCCATGCACGGCATCGCCGCCCAGATCGTCATGGACGACGGCCGCGGCATCGCCGAGGCCTCCCGCCACCTGCTCAAGGTGCACCCGGACGACGACGAGGAACTCGTCGAGCAACTGCGGGACGCGGCCAAGGAACACCTCGCCGTCGGCGCCCCGGAAGCGGCCCGCCGCTGTCTCGAACGGGCCCTGCGTGAACCGCCCGTACCCGAGGTCCACGCGCGTGTGCTCTACGAACTGGGCTGCGCCACCCTGCTCACCAAGCCGGTCGTCACCATCGGCCACCTGCGGAGCGCGCTCGGCATGTCCGGCCTCGCCGGCGCCGAACGCGTCGACGCCGTCTTCCGCCTCTCCCAGGCCCTGCTCCACAACGACCAGCTGGAGGAGGCCGTCCGCACGGTCGAGGCGGAGGCCGCCCGGCAGGAGGAAGGACCCGCCAGACTCCGGCTCCAGGCGGTCCAGTTCATGTGGGAGGGCATCGCGGGCGAAGCCGTCTCCCCGCGCCGCTCCGAACGCCTCGCCGCACTCGCGGACACCTGCACCGGACGCGACAACTCCGAGCGCGCCCTGCTCATGCTGCGCGGCTTCGACCTGCTCATCCAGGGCGAGAGCGCCGAGGAGGTCGTCGAACTGTGCGACCGTGCCCTCGTCAACGGCCGGCTCGCACCCGGACTCGGCTGGACGGACACCGAGTGGGGCATCGAACTCCTGCTGATGCTCGCCAACGCCTACGTCTACACCGACCGCCTCGACCGCGCGGAGGCCCTGTACAACGAGGCGCTGCGCGCCTACGAGTCGGCCGGCTGGAGCGGCGGCCACCTCGCCCTCGCCCATGCGTACGTCGGCCTCGGCCACCGCAGGCGGGGCCGGCTGCGGGACGCGGAGACCTCCCTGCGGGAGTCCCTGCGGATCGCCGAGCGGGTCGGCCGGGGGCTGCCCCTGTACTGGACCGCCACCTGCAACCTCGTCGACACGCTGCTGGCCCGCGGCCACGTCGAGCAGGCCTGGGAGACCGCCGAGCAGTACGGCTTCGCACCGCCCTACCCCTCCACCATCGTGCTGCCGGACCCCCGGTCGGTACGCGGCAGGCTGCTGCTCGCCGTCGGACGCAGGGAGGAGGCCGTCAACGAACTGGAGGCGGCGGAGAAGGCGGCCGCCGCACGCGGCCACTTCAACCCCGTGGTCGTGCCGTGGGCGCTCGACCTCGCGCGCGCCCTCGCCGGCGACGACCCCGGGCGGGCGGCGCGGCTGGCCTCCGACGCCCGGCGCCAGGCGGAGCGGTTCGGCACCGACACGGCCATCGGCGAGGCCCTGCGGTGCGCCGCCGCGCTGGAGACCGGACAGCGGCAGGTGCGGCTCGCGTCCCAGGCGGTCGCCTACCTGGAGGCCTCGCCCTGCCAGTACGAGCACGCGGCGGCGCGGGTGGAGTACGGGATCGCCGCGCGGTCGGTGGCCGAGCTGAACCGCGGGCTCGCGCTGGCCCGGTCCTGCGGGGCGGACGGGCTGGTCGCCCAGGCCCGGGAGGTGCTGGACACGGGGCGCGGACTGCGCTGACGGGGGCGGGGCGTGCGGGCCGGCGACGGACCCGCCCCCGCCAGGGTCACCCCTCCTCCTCCGCCAGCACCCGCTGGGCCGCCGCGAACGCCGAGTTCGCCGCCGGGACGCCGCAGTAGACGGCCGTCTGGAGGAGCACCGCGCCGATCTCCTCCGGGGTGAGCCCGTTGCGCCGGGCCGCCCGTACGTGCATCGCCAGTTCCTCGTAGTGGCCGTGGGCGACCAGCGCGGTGAGGGTGATCATGCTGCGCTCGCGGCGGGAGAGGGTCGGGTCGGTCCAGATCTCGCCCCAGGCGTAGCGCGAGATGAAGTCCTGGAAGCGGGCCGTGAACGGCGTCTGGCGAGCCTGCGCCCGGTCCACGTGCGCATCGCCGAGCACCTCCCGGCGTACCGCCATGCCACGCCTCGCACCCCCGTCCAGATGGGCGCGCAGGGCGGTGAGGACGGCCTCGGGGCACTGCGCGGGCGCGAGATGAGCCGCCCCCGGCAGTTCGATCAGCGTGGCCGCCGGTGCCGCGTCCGCGATCTCCCGCAGATGCGGCGGCGGGGTCGCGGGGTCCTGACGGCCCGCGATCAGCAGGGTGCGGACGGAGATCTCGCCGAGCCGGTCGCGCAGGTCGAAGGCGGCCAGCGCGTCGCAGCAGGCGGCATACGCCTGCGGGTCGGCCGTCCGCTGGTCCGCCACCAGCCGGGGCACGGTGAAGCCCGGCGTGAACCAGCGGGAGGGGGCGTTCTCGGCCAGCCACGCCACGCCCTCCCGGCGTACCCGCTCGGCGCGTTCCTCCCAGGGCCCCGACCCGCCGAAGTGGGCCGAGGAGCAGATCACGGCCAGACTCTCCAGCCGCTCGGGACGGTGGACGGCCAGGTGCAGGCCCACCGCGCCGCCCAGCGACACCCCCGCGTACGCGAACCGCTCGATGCCGAGCGAGTCGGCGAGCGCGAGCACCAGGTCGGCCAGGTCGGCCACGGTCGCGCCCGCCCCGATCAGACCGGGCGCAGAACCGCCGTGCCCCGGCAGATCCCAGCGGACCACCCGGTGACCGGCCGACAGCTCGGGCGCCACGTCGTCCCACAGGGCGTACGAGGTGCCCAGCGACGGCCCGAGGAGCAGCGGGGGCGCCGAAGCGGAGCCTTCGACACGGTGGTTGAGCAGTCTCTCGGTCAACGTCGCTCCAGAGCACGGTCGGTGAGAGCACCGGCGGAACCGGTGTAGCGGGCGGGGTCGGTGAGGTCGTCGAGGTCGAGCCCCTGCAACTCCGGTTCCTCGACAAGGAGTTCACGCAGCGTACGGTGTTCCGCGTAGGTGCGGCGGGCGAGTTCGGTCAGCAGTTCCTTCGCCCGGGCCCGGCCCAGCACGGGGGCCAGCTCGGCGGACAGCCGTTCTGAGACGATCAGCCCCTCGGTGAGCCCGAGGTGTTCGCGCATCGCCTCCGGACGCACCCGCAGTCCCTCCGACAGCTCCGCCGTGTCCCGCGCGGCGCCCCCCACCGTCCGCAACAGGTCCCGCAGCGGCTCCCACTCCGCGTGCCACGCGCCGGCCGGCCGCTCGTCCTCCGCGACCAGGGAGCCGTACAGGACGGCCGCCAGCTGCGGGGCCCGCCGGGCCGCCGCCGCGACCAGCGTGGAGCGCACCGGGTTCGCCTTGTGCGGCATCGCCGACGAACCGCCGCCGCTGCCCTCGGAGACCTCGCCGATCTCGGTCCGGGACAGCGTCAGCACATCCACGGCGATCTTGCCCAGCGCCCCGGCCGTGAAGGCCAGGCACCCGGCGAGGTCGGCGACGGGGGTGCGCAGGGTGTGCCAGGGCAGGAGCGGCGCGGCGAGCGCGAGTTCCCGGGCGTAGGCCTCGGGCAGCAGGGTGGGATCCGCGAGGCCGTACGCCCCGAACGCCGCCAGCGTCCCGGCCGCGCCCGCGAGCTGGACCGGCAGCGACGCACGCACCCGTGCCGTGCGGTCCCGGGCGTCGAGCACCAGCGAACGCCAGCCGGCCGCCTTCAGCCCGAACGTGGTCGGTACGGCGTGCTGGGTGAGCGTGCGGCCCGGCATCGGGGTGTCCCGGTGCTCGGCGGCCGTCCTCCCCAGGGCCGCCGCCGCGCGCTCCAGGTCGGCCAGCACCAGGTCCAGGGTGCGGGCGGCGACCAGCATGGTCGCGG
>NZ_JBEYFC010000388.1:0-8783 GCF_040634175.1 Streptomyces sp. NPDC007162 | reverse complement strand
GGGAGATCGGGCACGCCAGCTCCGGGTCGGTCTCCATCGGCCGGTACACCCCTCCGGGGTAGTCACTTTCCTCTGGGTACCTACTATATCGACATCGTGGCCGTCGTAGGGATCGGCCAGACCAAGCACGTCGCGGCGCGCCGGGACGTCTCGATCGCGGGACTCGTCCGCGAGGCCGCGCTGCGCGCCCTTGAGGACGCCGAGTTGACGTGGGCCGACATCGACGCCGTCGTCATCGGCAAAGCCCCCGACTTCTTCGAGGGCGTGATGATGCCGGAGCTGTACCTGGCGGACGCGCTGGGAGCGGTGGGCAAGCCCATGCTGCGGGTCCACACGGCGGGGTCGGTCGGTGGTTCGACCGCGCTGGTCGCGGCCAACCTCGTCGCCGCCCGCGTCCACTCCACCGTGCTGACCCTCGCCTTCGAAAAGCAGTCCGAGTCCAACGCCATGTGGGGGCTCTCCCTGCCCATCCCCTTCCAGCAGCCGCTGCTGGCCGGAGCGGGCGGGTTCTTCGCGCCGCACGTCCGGGCCTACATGCGGCGCAGCGGCGCCCCCGACACCGTCGGCTCGCTGGTCGCCTACAAGGACCGCCGCAACGCCCTGAAGAACCCGTACGCCCACCTCCACGAGCACGACATCACCCTGGAGAAGGTCCAGGCGTCCCCCATGCTCTGGGACCCCATCCGCTACTCCGAGACCTGCCCGTCCTCCGACGGCGCCTGCGCCATGGTCCTCACCGACCGCGCCGGAGCCGCGCGCTCCCCGAAGCCGCCGGCCTGGATGCTGGGCGGGGCCATGCGCAGCGAGCCCACCCTGTTCGCCGGCAAGGACGCCGTGTCACCGCAGGCCGGGAAGGACTGCGCGGCGGACGTCTACCGGCAGGCCCAGATCGCCGACCCGCGCCGGGACATCGACGCCGTCGAGATGTACGTGCCGTTCTCCTGGTACGAACCCATGTGGCTGGAGAACCTGGGCTTCGCCGACGAGGGCGAAGGCTGGAAACTCACCGAATCGGGGGTCACGGAACTCGACGGTGACCTCCCCGTCAACATGTCGGGCGGGGTGCTCTCCACCAATCCGATCGGCGCCTCAGGCATGATCCGGTTCGCCGAGGCGGCCCTCCAGGTCCGCGGCCAGGCCGGAGAACACCAGGTGGACGGCGCGCGGAAGGTGCTCGGGCACGCCTACGGCGGCGGTTCGCAGTTCTTCTCGATGTGGCTGGTGGGCGCCGAGGCCCCGGACTCCTGAAAGGAGCCGTCGACGTGGCCTGTTGAGCGCCGGAACCGAAAGCTAGGCTGGCCCGCGGACGACGAATTCGGGAGGAGCACGGACGTGGCCGAGAGCACCATCCAGCAGCAGCCGGTACGGGGCTGGGACAAGCCGGAGCTGGACCTCAGCGGGGCCGATTGGCAGTCCAGCAGCCGTGGCCGGGGGGATGTCCAGATCGCCTTTGTCGAGGGATTCATCGCGATGCGCAACAGCGGCCGGCCGGAGAGCCCTTCCCTGATCTTCACCCCCGCCGAATGGGGTGCCTTCGTGTCGGGCGCCCGGGAGGGCGAGTTCGACCTCACCTGAGCCAGGGATTTCCGGACACGTGACCGGCAGAGCCGTTCCGGGGCCGCCTCCTGCGACAGGCTGGCCCCGGAAAGGGAAGGTCGCATTCCGGAGGTGAGGGACGATGAGCACTGCGCCGGTCATCGCCGCGGTGGACGGTTCGGACGACAGCCTGCGCGCCCTGGACTGGGCGGTGACGGCGGCCCGGCAGCGGAGCGCGCCGCTGCGCGTGGTGCACGTCCGTCAGTACGCCGCCTGGGGGCAGCCCGACGTCCTGGTCGCCGGAGAGCCCGACGCGGCGGGCGACCCGGTGCTGGACGAGGTCCGCGAGCGGCTGCGCGCCGCCGCCGGGACACTCACCGTCGAGTACGTCGCCCTGGAGGGCGCCCCCACCGCGCTGCTGCCCGAACTGGGCGCCGACGCCCGGCTGCTGGTGCTCGGCTCCCGGGGCCGCGGCGGCTTCACCGGCCTGCTGCTGGGCTCCAACGGCATGGCTGCCGCCCGCGACGCCGGGTGCCCGGTGGTCGTCGTACCGCGGCCCGGACGGGAGGTGCACGAGGAACTGCCGGCCGAGCCCGGGCCCCGGGTCGTGGTCGGTCTCGACGTGGACGGCCCCGACGAGGCGACCCTCGCCTTCGCCTTCGCGGAGGCCGCCTGGCGCGGCGCCCGACTGCAGGCGGTCGCCGGCTATCCGTGGCCGGCCCAGTCCTGGATCGCGGTCGGCAGCCTCGTCCCGCCGGCCGTCGACCAGGGCGAGATCGAACGGGAGACCCGCACCCTCGCCGAGGGCTTCCTCGCCCCGCACCTCAAGGATCACCCGAACGTGGGAACCGAGATCCTGGCGCTGCCCGGCGACGCGGCCGGTCTGCTGGTCGCCGCCTCCAAGGACGCCGAACTGGTCGTCGTCGGCCGCCACCGGCGGCGGCTGCTCGCCCCGGCCCGCATGCTGGGGTCGGTCACCCACGCCGTGCTGCTGCACGCCGCCTGCCCGGTCGCCGTGGTCCCCCCTTCGCCACCCGAGCGGTGATGTCAAGCCCCCTGGCTCAGTTACCGTCAGTAGGGAGCGGATCACCGCCGTCGGGCGTACGCTGAGCTGCCTGCAAGCCACGGTGCGCGCCCGCTCCCCGCGCTCGCGTCCCACCGTGGCGGGGGGTGGTCATGGGACAGCGGGTCCTGCGGAACCGACGGACGCTCTACGAACGTGAGGGCGAACTCGCCGCCGTCGACGAGGCGTTGGCCGAACTCACCGGGCTCACCGGACGGGCCGGACCCACCGGGCCGAGCCTCGACGGCACGCCACCGGCCGACCGCCCGCGCGGGGCGCTCCTCGCCTTCGCGGGCCGCGCCGGCATCGGCAAGACCACCCTGCTCGCCGAGGTCCGCCGGCGCGCCGCCGCCCAGGGCTGCACCGTGCTCTCCGCCCGCGGTGGCGACCAGGAACAGCGGGTCGCCTTCCACGTCGCCCGCCAGCTCCTGCAACCCCGCCTCGCCGGTGCGCCCGAGGCGGAACTCCGTGCCTCCCTCGGCAGTTGGTACGACATCGTCGGTCCCGCCCTCGGCCTGTGCGCCCCCACCGAGGGCGCCCCGCCCGACCAGCAGGGCCTGCGGGACGGACTGGACTGGGTGCTCACCCACCTCGTCGTGCGCCAGGCCCCGATGGTCCTCGTCCTCGACGACGCGCACTGGGCCGACCCCGAATCCCTGGGCTGGCTCGCCGCGTTCGCGCCCCGCGCCGAACAGCTCCCGCTGCTCGTCGTCGTCGCCTACCGGCCCGACGAACTCCCCGACCACGCCGACGCGTTCCGGAGCCTGCCCGGCCGGGCAGGCGGCCGTCCGCACGGCCTGGAGCCGCTCAGCGCCGACGCGGTGGCCGGCCTGGTCCGCGAGAGCCTCGGCGACCACGCCGACGACGCCTTCTGCCACGAATGCTGGGCCGTCACCTCCGGCAACCCCTTCGAGACCGTCGAACTGACCGCCAAGGTCCACGACCGGGGCCTGGACCCCACCGAAGCCGGCGCACCCCTGCTGCGCGACCTCGCCGCCGCCGTCAAGGGCAGCGGGCTGATCGCCCGCATCGAACGCCTCGGCCCCTCAGCCGTCCGGTTCGCCTGGGCCTGCGCCGTCCTCGGCACCGAGATCCACCCCGCGCTCGCCGCCGCCGTCGCCGGGCTCGGCCACGAGGAGGCCGCCGACGCCGCCGACGCCCTGCGCGGCGCGCGCGTCCTCACCGGCGCCGAGACCCTGGAGTTCATCCACCCGCTGATCGCCACCGCCGTCTACCGTGCCATCCCGCCCGCCACCCGCGTCGCCCTGCACGGCCAGGCCGCCTGGTGCGTGACCGACGACGGCCAGGGCGCCACCGCCGCCGCCCGGCACCTCCTGGAGACCCACCCCGAGGGCGACGCCTGGGTCGTGCGGCAGCTGCGTGCCGCCGCCGGCGAGACCCTCCGGGCGGGCGCCCCCGACGCGGCCCGCCGCTACCTCGCCCGCGCCCTGCGCGAACCGCCGCCGGCCAAGGAGCGCGCCGCCGTCCTCCACGAACTGGGCAGCGCCTCCCTGCTCACCGAACCGGCCACCACCGTCAACCACCTCCGCGCCGCCCTCCAGGAACCCATCGCCGAGCCCGCCCTGCGGCACCGCATCGTGTACCGCCTCTCCCAGGTCCTCGCCCACAGCGACCGCCTCGCCGAGGCGTCCGAGACCCTCGCCCACGAGATCCGGCTGACCGGTGACGCCCGGGTCCGGCTGCGGATGCTCTCCGAACAGTTCATGTGGGACGCCTTCCGCGCCGACGAACCCGACCACCCCTCCCGCTCCCGCCGTCTGGCCAGGCTCGCCGACCGCCTCCAGGGCCGCGACCTCACCGAGCGGTACATCATCGGCCTGCGCACCTGGGACGCCATCCAGCGCGGCGAACCCGCCGCCACCGCCCTGCACCACGCCGAACGCGCCCTGGCCGGGGGTCTCGGCTGGGCCGAGGCGGACCGCGGTTTCGAGGTGCCGGTCCTGGTCGCGCTCGCCTTCATGTACGCCGACCGGCCCGACCGCACCGAGGAACTCTTCGCCGCCGGGATCGCCGACTACGAACGCCAGGGCTGGCGCGGCGGGCACCTCTCCTTCGCCTACACACTCCTCGGCTACCTCCGCTACCGGCGCGGCCGCCTCGCCGAGGCGGAGGACCTCGCCCGCTCCGGTCTGCGTCTCGCCGAACGCGTCGGACCCGGCACGCCCGCGCACTGGTACGCCCTCGGCACCCTCATCCAGACCCTCATCGCGCGGGGCCGCACCGAGAAGGCCACCCGGCTGGCCGAGGACCACTCCTTCCGGGAGCCGTTCCCGGCGGCCGTGGTCTTCCCCGACGCCCAGACGGTCCACGGCGAACTGCTGCTCGCCCGCGGACTCACCAAGGCCGCGGCGGCCGAGCTGGCCGCGGCCGGCCGCCGCCTCGAACCCCGTGGCATCCGCAACCCCGCGTGGTGCCCCTGGCAGCTCCACCTGGCCCGGGCCGAAGCCCACGAGGCACCGGAACGCGCCCTGGCCACTGCGCTGGAGGCGGTGAGCCGGGCCCGCCAGTTCGGCGCGCCCTCGGCCGTCGGCCAGGCCCTGCGCACGGCGGCGGAGGTCGCGACGGGCGAGACGCGCGTGCGGTACCTGGAGGAGGCGGTGACCCACCTGGAGCGTTCCCCGGCCGCCTACGAACTGGCCTGCGCCCTCGTGGCCCTGGGCACGGAACTCCATGACACCGGCCGCCTGCGCAGCGGCCTGCAGGCAGCCGAGCGGTGCGGAGCGGACACCCTGGCGGCCACGGCCCGCGCCGAACTGGCCTCGATCACGCAGCAGACAGCGGGCGCCGTCCCGCAGGGGCGCGGGGCACTGCGCGACAAGCCCCCGCCCACCCGCACCCGGCACTGAGACCTCGACCGCTCCACCCGGCCCCGCCGCCCGCGCGGCCCCGTACCATGGACCGCATGTCGTTCCTCCGTCGCCGCAGCGCCACTCCCGCCGGCCCCGAATTCGACGTACTGGCCATGGACCCGGGCGACTGGCCCGGCAACCTCGGCGCCGGGCTGCTGCCCGCCCCCGACGGCACCTGCCAGGGCGTCTTCCTGCGCTACGACCTCTTCGGCGGCCGCGGCCCCGCGATGATCATCGGCAACCTCCCCGAGGGCTCCCCGGCCCGCGAGGTGGAGGAGGGCGAGATCCCGTTCGAGGTCGGCCAGCTCCTCCTCGCCCTGGAGAACGACGAGGACGTCACCGTCGTGGGCACCGAGGACATGCCGGTGCTCCAGGGCGACAACCTGCTGATCGTGCGGCGGCTCAAGCTCTCCGAGAGCCGGATCTCCTGCGTCCAGTTCGACCGCAGCGACGGGGTCCTCGTGACCATCGCCGCCTGGGACCGTCCCATCACGGACGACCTGTACGCCCTGCTGAAGCCGCTCCCGGCGGAGCTTTTCCAGCAGGGCTGAGACCGGTCACGCGCGGGGGTGCCGTCCGATCCTCGGGGACGGCACCACGTTCACGTCGGCAGCCCGGACGAACTCGACCCGGTGGCCGTACTGGATCTCGTAGTACAGGTCCTTGCCCATCACGACCCGGTGCGAGTCGGTGGCGAAGGTGGTGGCGTAGAGGTACTCACCCGGCACCGCGTCCCCGACCACGTACTCCTGGCCCGCCGGGAGCGTGTACGGCAGTGGGGAGATCGACTGGGCGGGTACCCCGGACGGGTAGGCCGACGCCTCCGGATAGGCACGGCCGTACACGGGAACGCTCGTCAGACCCGCCTTGGGGGTGACCACCAGGCCCGCCGCGCTCACCGCCGTCGGATCCGTGGCGGAGTTCTTGAACCAGGCCTTCTGCCCCAGGTACCAGATCGCCGTCCAGTCGCCCCAGGTGTCCGCCACGGCGTACTGCTGACCGGTGGAGACCCGGGAGGAGAGGTCGTTCACGTCGGTGGTCGGCGTGGTGCCCAGACCGACGTCCTTGATCAGCGCCGAGCTCTCGTCGTGGTCGGAGTACAGCCGTACCTCGCCGGAACCGTGCGCTGCGCACGGCTGGCCCTTGCTGACGCAGCCGGTGTACGCGGGCTGGTTCGTGGTGTAGTCCGGCAGGATCGTCACGAGACCGCCCTTCTTGCCGGCCGTGCGCTTGAAGGGGTGTTCGAGCAGCTCGAAGTAGTGGCGCCAGTCCCAGTACGGGCCCGGGTCGGTGTGCATCCCGGGGATCGAGGACGTGGTCGGGCCCGGCACGTTCTCGTGTCCGAGGATGTGCTGGCGGTCCAGCGGGATGCCGTACTTGTCGGTGAGGTACTTCACCAGCCGGGCCGAGGAGCGGTACATCGCCTCCGTGTACCAGGCGTCCGGCGCGGCGAGGAAGCCCTCGTGCTCGATGCCGATCGACTTGGAGTTGATGTACCAGTTGCCGGCGTGCCAGGCCACGTCCTTGGCCTTGACGTGCTGGGCGATCAGACCGTCGGTCGAGCGGATGGTGTAGTTCCAGGACACGTAGGTCGGATCCTGGACGAGTTTCACGGTCTCGTCCCAGGTGCCCTCGGTGTCATGGATGACGATGTACCTGATGCTCTGCGACGCCGGCCGGTCCCCGAGGTCGTGGTTGCCGTAGTCGTTGTTCCCGAACTGCGCGTACGGTGCCGGGATCGACTCGCATGACACCGTTGTCGGGCACTCCGTGTCGTCCGCCGCGGTGGTGCGCAGCCCGGTCAGCCTCAGTTGCCCGGTGTCGGCCCTGACGCCCGGCTGCGCGGCGAGGGCGACGAGCTGACCGGCGTCGGTGGTGCGCGCCTGACCCGTGTGCAGGACGTCGAAGACGTCGTTGGCGTACGCCGCCGCGGTGGCCGTGTCGTCGGCGCCGGAGAAGCGGGCGACCGCACCGTACCAGTGTGCCGGGTCGGCACTGAGCGGTTCGCCCATCTCCCGCTGGGCGGCGGCGAGCAGGGCGGCGCCGCCGGCCACGTTCGCCGCCGGGTCGGTGCGCAGCCGCTCGGCGGGGATGCCGGTCAGCCCGGCGGCCTTCGTCAGCGTCTTGAGGCGGGCCGGCAGCGCGGAGTCCGCGGGCACCGTGACGCGGGGGTGCAGGGCGGGACGCGCGCCGTCGCCGCGGGCGTCCTCGGTGCCGTCGGCGAAGTGCCCGGTCGCGGTGGCCAGCGCCGTGCGCGCATCGGTCAGGTGCATCGGACCGTAGCCGCCGGACACGCTCGGCGCGCCGCCGTGGTCGTCCCAGCGGGACTGGAGATAGGAGACGGCCAGCAGGACGCTCTGCGGCACGCGGTACTCGGTGGCGGCGGACGCGAACGCGCGCTGCAGCGTTTCGGCGGGTGACGCGGTGGCGCTCGGGGGCGGAGCCGCGCCCAGCAGCGGCAGCAGCAGCGCCGCGGCGGCGACGGCCGTCCTGCGCGTACGTCTGCCATGGTGGGCGGGAAATGGCTCGCTGACGGATCCTCGCAATGCGGCCTCCAGGGGCGTGTCGGGCGCGGCGGGGCGTGCGGGCTGAGCGTGGCTCAGTGGTACCTGCTTGCCGACGGTCCGTCAATCATGCCCACAGGAGCGACAATTCCCATGTCATACGATGATCGTGGGAGTTTCGCCCCGGAGGTTCCCGGCCTGCCCGCCGCCAGTGGCGTACACCAGTGAGCGCGGCAGAACACCGGAGATCCGCGGTGCGCAGCCGCCCTGAGCGCACCGCGGATCCTCGTCCCCCTCAGCGAGTGCCGACCGCCGCGCGCACGGCCCGGCGGGCCAGCTGGCAGTCGTCGTGCAGCCGCCGGAGCAGCAGCCGCTGTTCCTCGCCGGTCGGCGCGGCACCCGGGTGACCCGCGCCCGGCGCCGCCGGGGTCGCGTCGTGCATCGAACGCTGCACGGCGGTCTCGTACGTCCGGATCTCCCGGGTGAGCACCAGCATCAGGTTCACCAGGAAGGCGTCACGGGACGCGGGCCCCGCCGACTGGGCGATCTGGCTGATCTGACGGCGCGCCACCGGGGCGTCACCGAGGACCGACCAGAGCGTCGCCAGGTCGTACCCCGGCAGATACCAGCCCGCGTGCTCCCAGTCCACCAGCACTGGACCGGCCGGGGACAACAGGATGTTCGAGAGCAGGGCGTCGCCGTGGCAGAACTGGCCCATCCCCTGGCGGCCCGCCGCGACCGCGATGCCGTGCAGCAGTTTCTGCAGGTCACCCATGTCCCGGTCGGTGAGCAGTCCCAGCTCGTGGTACC
>NZ_JBEYFC010000387.1:0-8791 GCF_040634175.1 Streptomyces sp. NPDC007162 | reverse complement strand
GGCCCCGGCATTCACGCCGGGGCCCACCGGCCGTTTTCCCGTCACCCCCGTGAGAACATCGTCTCGATCCGTCACCCGACCGGCCGTCAGAAACGCGCCAGGTCGTGAAAAGGGGTCAACGACGGAACCACACGACAGGTTCCGCTCAGGCCTCATTGCCCGGCGTGACCTGCCGTGATACACAGAGTGACCGTACGGGCCCTTCGTACGAAACCCGCCAATCAATGACGTCAAGTCGACATACTCCGGCGGCTTTGTCAGCGAGAATAGAGCGTGACCTCTGCACCGGGCAGGGGCGGCCAGAACTACCCACCAGGGGCGGTGACTTACATGTTCTACGCGGCCGACAAGGGAGACATCAACACCATCATCGGCGGAATCGCTCCGGACTGGGGGCCTTTCGGCAGCCTGGGCAACGAGGCGAAGACGATGATCCAGGTGGTCATGGCCGTGGCCATCCTCATCTGCCTCGGCATCGCCGTCTGGGGTGCCGCCAAACAGCGCATCGGCGCCACAGCTCTCCGCGACACCTTCAGTGCCGAGCAGGGCAAGGGCCTCATCATCGCCGGACTCACCGGGGTCTTCATCATCGGCTCCCTCGGCACCCTGTTCACCATCGTGTACGGCATGGCCGTCTAGGCCGCCTGGACCTCACCCTTCCCCGCTCCGAGGTTGCGTTTCCCTGATGTCGAGTCATAACACCGCGCCCGCGCGGGAACCAGCACGGCTACCGTCGTACTGCTACGCGTTCCGGTACGACGTGGAGGGGGAGTACGCGGCATGAGCCTCGGAGACGAGCCCGGCTACCCGGAGACCGGCCAGACCCGCACCCGCCTGCCCGACGACCCCTACGGCGGCGCATCCCGCCGCGGCGGCCGCTCCTCCTCACGGAGCCTGGTCACGGTCGTCGGCGTGGTCGTCCTCCTGATCGCGGCGATCGCCTTCGCGAACAGAGGCGACGGCGACAACAACGACTCGTCGTCAACCACGACAACCAACGGCGGCACCAACGGCAGCCAGCCGACGACATCACCGACATCGGCAACGGGAACCAAGCCGGTGGAAACAAAGACAAACGGCATCCCTTCAGGCTTCGCCCACACCGAACAGGGAGCCGAGAGCGCGGCGGCGAACTATTCGGTGACGCTGGGCTCGACAGGCATGTTCACCACGGACAGCCGGCACAGAATCGTCAACGGCCTCTACACATCGGCCGCGGCCGGCAAGCTCCAGACCGCCATGGACGCGGCCTACTCGGCGAGCTTCCTCAGCAAACTGGGCCTCGACGCAAACGGCAACGCCCCGAAGGGCAGCACGTTCGTGTCCCGCACGGTCCCGGTGGGCACCACGGCCGAGCAGTACACCGACAGCAACGCCAAGGTGTCCGTGTGGTACGTCGGACTCATCGGCATGTCGGGTACATCCTCGACCAACCCCGTCACCACGACCTGGAAGACCTGGACCTTCGACCTGCAGTGGGCCGACGGCGACTGGAAGATCAGCGCGGACACGCAGATGGACGGCCCGGCGCCGGTTCCCGGCGACGACCAGGCCGCAGCTTCCGACGAGATCAGCAAAGCCGTCGAGCAGTACGGAGGGTTCACTTATGCCCGGTAACCCGCGTCGCGTACTCAAGCTCACCGGCGTCCTGGCCTCTGTGCAGACCACGGTCATCCTGGTGGCGACCCGTGCCGTGGCGGACCCGACACCTTCGCCCACCGCCAGTCTCTCGGCCTCGCCCTCTCCCTCGGCGTCCCCGAGCAGCGACTCGTGCGGTCTGCTGATCGGCCCCGCCAAGGACTACTGCGAAAAAGGCGCCGGCAGCGGCAACGGTGGTGGAGTTGGTGACAACCCGCTCAGCTCCACCCTCGACCCCCTCTCCTCCCTCGCCCAAGGCTGCGCCAAAGCCGCCTCCTGGACCATCGGCAAGCTCAGCGGTGCCGTCAAGGAGACCGCCAACGTCGACTTCACCAACGAGAAGTTCCTCCAGCAGTACGCCGTCGTCTTCGCCGCCTCGACGATCCTGACGCTCCTGCTGTGGCTGCTCGCCGTCGCCAAGCGCGCGGTCCGCGGCGTCCCCCTCACCACCGCCATCTCCGAGGCCGTCGGCTTCCTCTGGCTGACCGTCCTGGCCTCCGCCTTCACCCCGCTGATCCTCTACACCGTCGTCTCCGCCACCGACGGCGTCACCGACGTCCTCGCGAAGACCACCGGCAACCAGACCGACACGTTCTTCGGCACCTTCTCCGACGCCCTCAACAAGGGCGACGACATCGGCGGCGGCCCCATCATGCTGATCGTCGTCTCCCTGGTGAGCATCCTCGCCGCCGGCGTCCTGTGGCTGGAGCTGGTCATCAGGGCCGCCCTCCTCTACGTCGGCGCCCTCCTCGGCACCGTCGTCTACGCCGGCCTCGTCGACAAGAACCTGTGGGGCCACGTCCGCCGCTGGGCCGGCATCATGATCGCCGTCATCCTGGTGAAGCCGGTCATCGTGATAGTGCTGGGCCTCGCAGGCGCCCTCTCCTCCGACGGCGGCCCCGACGCCTTCTCCGCGGTCGTCTCCGGCCTCGCCATCATCCTGCTCGCCATCTTCGCCAGCGCGATGATCTACCGCTTCGTCCCCGGCTTCGGCGACGAGATCGCGAACGGCCGCAACAACCGCATCATGCAGGGCGCCGAAGGCAAGGCCGCCGCCGTCATCAGCAGCCCCGCCAACCTGGTCGCCCAGGGCATCCGCACCCACAGCGCCCGCGCCGACAACAACGGCGGCGGCTCCTCCGCCGCCCGCCCCGCCAACCCGGCCTCGGGCGGCGTCGCCGCGCACAGCACCCGCGCCTCGACCGGCGGCGGCGGATCTGTCCCCTCCGCCGCACCCGCCCCCCGCGCGCCCAGCCCGGTGAACACCCCGCACGCAGGCAACACCCGCAACAACAGCTCGGGAGGTGAGGGGCGTTGACGACCGAGTCCCATCTGTCCCATCCGATGACGCCTCGCCGTACGTATCTCATCGGCCGCGCCCGGCCGAACGCGATCGTCGGCCGCAACCGTGAGTCCGGCGAGATCGGCCTGATCATCGTCGGCGCGTTCCTCGGCATGATGTGCGGGCTCCTCGTCCCGATCCTCTCCCTGCGCATCGTCCTGCTGATGGGCTTCCCGCTGCTCGCGCTGGCCGCGGTCTACGTGCCGTACAAGCGCCGCACGTTCTACAAGTGGTTCGAGATCAACCGCAGCTACAAGCGGACCCTGCGCTCGGGCACCGTCTACCGCTCCACCGCCAGCGAGGCCGGCACCCGCATCGACGGCCGCGAGGTCGAGATCGGCCCGCCGCCCGGCATCGGCCGCATCAGCTGGCTCGCCGCCCCCTTCGGCCCCGACGAGATCGCCGTACTCCTGCACGCCGACCGCAAGACCGTCACGGCCGCGATCGAGATCGAGGGCCCGGGCGTCGGCCTGCGCGACTCCGAGGACCAGGAAGCCCTCGTCGACCGCTTCGGCACCCTCCTCAAGCACGTGGCGAACGGCGACGGCTTCGTCACCCGCCTCCAGATGCTCGCCCGCACCCTGCCGGCCGACCCCGACGCGCACGCCAAGGACGTCGCCCAGCGCGGCGACGACAAGGCACCGGGCTGGCTGGCGCAGTCGTACGACCAGCTGCAGTCCATGGTCTCCACCAGCAGCGAGCAGCACCGCGCCTACCTCGTCGCCTGCATGCACTACTCCCGCGAACTGGCCGCCGAGGCACACGCCATGGCCCGCGCCGCCCGCCCCCAGGCCGGCCGCAAACTGGACCGCGACTCCGGGCTCGCCGTCGTCATGGCCCGCGAGCTCACCGACATCTGCTCCCGCCTCCAGGAAGCGGACATCCGCGTCCGCCAGCCCCTCGGCCAGGGCCGCCTCGCCTCCCTGATCCACTCCATGTACGACCCGGACCACCCCATCGACCACATCCAGGCGATGACCCAGCGCAACGCCTGGCCGGCCGAACTGGACGCCATGGAGCCGACCTACCTCCAGGCGAAGACCCGCGAGTCGTCCACCCGCGAACCCTGGTGCCACGCCACGGCCTGGGTGAAGGAGTGGCCGATGACCCCGGTCGGCGTCAACTTCCTCGCCCCGCTCCTGGTCCACACCCCGGACGTCATCCGCACCGTCGCGGTCACCATGGACCTCGAACCCACCGAGGTCGCCATCGAGCGCATGCTCACGGAGAAGACCAACGACGAGGCGGAGGCGTCCCGCGCCGCCAAGATGAACCGGACCGTCGACCCCCGCGACATCGCCGCCCACAACCGCCTCGACCAGCGCGGCGAGGACCTCGCCAGCGGCGCCGCCGGCGTCAACCTGGTCGGCTACATCACGGTGTCCTCCCGCTCCCCCGAGGCCCTCAACCGCGACAAGCGCACCATAAGGGCGTCCGCCGGAAAGTCGTACCTGAAACTGGAGTGGTGCGACCGCGAGCACCACCGCGCCTTCGTGAACACACTGCCCTTCGCCACCGGAATCCGAAGGTAGAGGCTGATGCGCTGATGAGGGACCCGCTGTCCGTCCTCACCGAAGCCTTCACGTCCTTCCTGTTCGGGAAGGTCGAGACGACCCGCTCCCCGGTACGCACCTCCACCGGCCAGGCCCAGGCGGTCTACCTCCCCACGGCCGCCCCCGGCCTGGGCGACTCGGGCGTGATCATCGGCCGCGAGGTGTACTCCGGCAAGGGCTACATCTACGACCCCTTCCAGCTCTACGGCCAGCAACTGCCCGCCCCGCACTGGCTGGTCCTCGGCGAGTCCGGCAACGGCAAGTCGGCCCTGGAGAAGACCTACGTCCTACGGCAGCTGCGCTTCCGCGACCGCCAGGTCGTCGTCCTGGACGCCCAGGGCGAGGACGGCGTCGGCGAGTGGAACCTCATCGCGGAGGAGCTGGGGATAACTCCGATCCGGCTCGACCCGACGGCCGCCCTGAACCACGGCATCCGCCTCAACCCGCTGGACCCCTCGATCACCACGACGGGCCAGCTCGCGCTGCTGCGCACCATCATCGAGGTGGCGATGGGCCACGGCCTCGACGAACGCTCCGGCTTCGCCCTGAAGGTCGCCCACTCGTTCGTCAACGAGACGATCCTCGACCGCCAGCCCGTCCTGATGGACATCGTCGAGCAGCTACGGCACCCCGAACCGGAGTCGGCCGAGGCGATGAACGTCGCCATAGACGACGTACGGGCCTGGGGCCTGGACGTCGCCCTGGTCCTTGACCGCCTGGTCGACGGTGACCTGCGCGGCATGTTCGACGGCCCCACCACGGTCGGCATCGACCTCGACGCCCCCCTCATCGTCTTCGACCTGTCCCACATCGACCGCAACTCCATCGCCATGCCGATCCTGATGGCGATCGTCGGCGTGTGGCTGGAGCACACCTGGATCCGCCCGGACCGCAAGAAGCGCATCTTCCTGGTGGAAGAGGCCTGGCACATCATCAACAGCCCGTTCGTGGCCCAGCTCTTCCAGCGCCTGCTGAAGTTCGGCCGGCGCCTGGGCCTGTCCTTCGTCGCGGTCGTCCACCACCTCTCCGACGTCGTGGACGGCGCGGCGGCCAAGGAGGCCGCGGCGATCCTGAAGATGGCGTCGACCCGGACGATCTACGCGCAGAAGGCGGACGAGGCGCGGGCGACGGGCCGGGTCCTGGGCCTGCCCCGGTGGGCGGTGGAGATCATCCCGACCCTCACCCCCGGCATCGCGGTCTGGGACGTCAACGGCAACGTCCAGGTGGTCAAACACCTGGTCACCGAGACGGAACGCCCGCTCGTCTTCACCGACCGCGCGATGACCGAGTCGTCCAGCGACCTGGCCGACGCCGACGACGCGCTGCGCGCCGCCGAGCTGGAAGCGGAACAGCGGGCGGCGGCCTTCGTGGAACAGCACCTCGGCGACTCCGAGTCGACGGTGGCGTAGGGAGGCCGTGCGTGAGACCGGACCCTCGGCAGGAGCGGGAACACCGCGGCGGTGGCGGCGTTCCCGACGGCCTGCTGATCGGCATACTCGGGTTCCTGCTGGGCGTCACGGTCCTGGTGTGGACGGCGACGGGACTGGCCGCCTGGTTCGCCCACGGCAGCTGGCCGTCGACGGTCACCCTCACCCACACACCACCGGCGATGCGCCACCTCATCGGCGAACCGCACGACCTCTCCGGCGCCTGGCCCGGCACACCGGCGGCTCGGCTGTCCGGATGGGGCCTGTTCTGGGGCCTGTTCCTCGGCCAGCTGATGATCCTGCTGGTCCTCACCGTGTTCGTCCTCGGCACGGTGGCCCGCTGGCGCGCGGCCCGAAGAAGCCGGAACGCGACAGCCGGCCAGGCAACGCCGACCGACGCGACCCCGAGCCCGAACCCGATTCCGAGCCCGATTCCCAGCCCTACACGAGCGACCGCCCAGGACCTGTCCCCGGACCCCTCCCAGCCGTCCGGCCCGGCCGTCCTGGCGACCGGCACCGAGCAGGTCGCCCCGGGCCCGGGACCGGACGGCGCAGTGCTCCCCCCACCGGCCCGCGGCGCCCGTCCGGCCCTCGCCTCCGACGGTCTCGACGCTCACTCCTCCCTCAACGGTGAACGGGTGGGCGGGTGGGCAAAGCTCCACATCGCCCCCACCGAAACCCGCCGGACAACCGCGACCCAGGCCATCCGCGACGCGGCAGGCCCCGCCCTCGTCGTCACCTCCAACCCCACCGTCTGGTCCGAGACCAAGGACGCCAGAGCCAAACTGGGCCCGGTCCTCCTCTACGACCCGAACCACCTCTGCGACACCCCCGCCCGCTTCCACTGGTCCCCCACGGCCGGCTGCGCGGACAAACAGACCGCGGCCCTGCGCGCCCAGTCCCTGCTCACCCCCGTGAAACCCACCGCGAAGATCGACCAGGCGGTCACGGAGACCGCCGAGACCCTCCTGCGCAGCTACCTGCACGCCGCCGCTCTGGAGAACCGCACGATCCGCCACGTCCACCGCTGGGCCCAGGGCACGGGCGTCCAGGACGCCGTACGGACCCTGCGCACCCACCCGAAGGCGGCCCCCGGCTCCGCAGGCGAGCTGGAGGCCGCGCTCACCGCACACCCGGAACGCCGGGACATCGCGCAGGAACTGACGGCCCGTGCCCTGGCCGCCCTCTTCACCGTCAACATCCGCGAGGCCTGCAATCCCAACCGATCCGATGCCCTCGCTTTGGATTCCTTCGTGCATGAAGGGGGCACGCTTTATGTGGTCGGTGAATCCATCGAGGACCCCAGGACCAACCCCGGCGCGATGCCCCTCCTGACGGCCCTCGTCTCAAGCGTGGTCGAGCAGGGCCGGCGCATGGCCGAACGGTCATCCTCCGGTCGGCTCGACCCACCACTCACCCTGGTCCTGGACGACGTGGCGGCCGTGGCCCCCCTCCCGCAGCTGCCCGACCTGCTCGCCACCGGTCCGGACCAGGGCCTGCCGGCCCTCGCCCTGCTGCGCTCCCACGAACAGGCCCGGTCCCGCTGGCCACACCGGGAACTACCGGTGTAGGACGAACTCCACCTCGGTCTCGGCCTCGTTCTTGTCGAACGGCACGAGCACCCCGCTCGGCACGAACCCCGCCTTGCGGTACGCCCCCTGAGCCCGTGCGTTCTCCTCGTGCACCAACAGCCGCACCCGCTCCGCACCGCGTTCCCGCGCCCAGGCGACACCGGCGTCGAACAGCGCCCCGATCAGCCCGTTCCCACGGTGCTCGGGCCGCACGAAGACCCCGACGACGTGCCCCTGCCGCTGCTCGACCGGGAAGCCGGCCCAGTCCGTGGACCCGGCCTCCTCGATCAGCACGGTCAGCGAACCGGCCCACGTGCCGTCCGCCGCCTCCGCGATGAACTGCCGGGCCGCACCGGCTTCCTCGGCGGACCGCGCGGCCCGCTCCCGGTAGAAGGAATCGGGCCGGGCCAGCGCCTCCTCGTAGGACTCCAGGAAGGCGATGTACGCGACCGGGTCCCGCAGGGCGACGAGCCGAAGCCGCTTGACGTCCTCCCACTCGTCGGCCCGTATCGCACGAACGACGTATTCACTGCTGGTCGAAGCACTCATGCGGCCAAGCTAACGCTCACCCCGGCCCTGTTGTCAGTGCCCCCCCTCTACCGTGAACGTCATGACGACTCTGCCGAACCGGCCGAACACCGCCCTGCTGGTCGTGGACGTACAGAACGGGGTGGTGAACACCTCCCACAACCGCGACGAGGTCATCGCCAACATCAACACCCTGATCGCCAAGGCCCGTTCCGAGGCGGTCCCGGTGATCTGGGTCCAGCACTCCAGCGACGAACTGAAGCCGGACAGCACCCCCTGGGAGTACGTCCCCGAGCTGACCCGTGAGGCGACCGAGCCCCTCGTCCACAAGCGCTACGGCGATTCCTTCGAGGCCACCGACCTGGAGTCCGTGCTGGCCGAGCGCGGGGTGGGCCGCCTGGTCGTCACGGGCGCCCAGACCGACGCCTGCATCCGCTCCACCCTGCACGGCGCGATCGTCCGCGGCTACGACGCGACCCTGGTTGCCGACGCCCACACCACGGAGGACCTCACGCCGTACGGTGCGCCGGCCCCGCAGCAGGTCATTGCGCACACGAACCTCTACTGGGAATGGCAGGAGGCCCCGGGCCGCAAGGGCGGCACGGTCACCACGGCGGACGTGACCTTCTGAAGCCTCGAAGACCCATAACGCAGAAAACCCCCGCATCCACGGATGCGGGGGTTTTCCCAATATTTGTTCGGCGGCGTCCTACTCTCCCACAGGGTCCCCCC
>NZ_JBEYFC010000386.1:0-8820 GCF_040634175.1 Streptomyces sp. NPDC007162 | reverse complement strand
GGAGAGCGCAGCCCTGAGCCGAGCAGCCATGGCCTGGGCGACCCGCGCCCCGTGGTGCACGAGCGCGGGATCGTCTTCAACGACCTGCACGTCTTCAACATCATGGTCGGCCCCGACGACGAGTCGGTGTTCCTCATCGACTTCGAGGCGGCCGCCCCCGTCGAGGAGAACGGCCGTCAGGTCGTCGCCCACCCCGGCTTCTTCGCACCGCAGGACCGCAGAGGCGTCGAGGTGGACCGCTATGCGCTGGCGTGTCTGCGGCTGGCCCTCTTCCTGCCGGTGACCACGCTCTTCGTCGTCGACCGGGGCAAGGCGGCGCATCTCGCGGACGTGATAGCCGGTCAGTTCCCCGACGTGCCGCGCGCGTTCCTGGACCAGGCGGTCACGGAGATCACCCGGGGCGCCCCGGCCGCGCGTCCGGTCGTACCGGCCGACTGGCCGCACAGCAGGGACTCCATGGTCAAGGCGATCCTGGCCGCCGCCACACCCGAGCGCGACGACCGGCTCTTCCCCGGCGACATCGCCCAGTTCGGCGACGGCGGCGGGCTCGGCCTCGCGCACGGCGCGGCCGGGGTGCTGTACGCCCTGGACCGGGCCGGCGCCGAACGCTACGACGAGGGCGAGCGCTGGCTGCTCGACCACACGGCACCGCCGCCGCCCGGCACCCCGCTCGGCCTGTACGACGGTCTCGCCGGCGTCGCCCACGTCCTGGCCGGACTCGGCCACCGGCAGCGCGCCCTCGACCTCACCGCGGGCATCCTCCGGGAGAACTGGCGCAACCTCTCCTCCGACCTGCACGGCGGCCTGGCCGGTCTCGGCCTGGTCCTCGACTCCCTGGCCGACTCGACCGGCGAGCCGGAGCTGCGCGAGCGGGCCGCGGAGGCCGCCGAGGTCCTCGTACGACGGCTCGCCGAGCCCCTGCCGGACACGCCGGGGCGGCGCGCCGGGCTGCTGCGGGGCGCGACCGGGCCCGCGCTGTTCCTGCTGCGGCGGTACGAACGCACCGGCGAGCCCCGGCTGCTGGCGGCGGCCGGTGCCGCACTGCGCCGGGACCTGGACCGCTGTGTGGTGCAGAAGGGCGGCGGCCTGGACGTCGACGAGGGCTGGCGCACCCTGCCCTACCTCGGCGACGGCAGCGTGGGGATCGGCATGGTCCTCGACGACTGGCTGGCCCACGGCACCGACGAGGACGGCACCTTCGCCGCCGCCCGCTCCGCGATCCTGATCGCCGCCACCTCACGCTTCTACGCCCAGCCGGGCCTGTTCCAGGGCCGGGCCGGGATGGTCCTGCACCTCGCCCGCACCGGTGCCGACCCGGCGCGGCTCGCCGCCCAGGTCGACGGGCTCGGCTGGTTCGCGATGGCCTACCAGGGCCAACTCGCCTTCCCCGGGCACCAGATGATGCGGCTCTCCATGGACCTCGGCACCGGAACCGCCGGGTGTCTGCTGGCGCTCACGGCCGCCCTCGACGGCGACCGCGCCGCCCACCTGCCGTTCCTCCCGCCGCCACCGGCGGCCCCAGAACGCGGCTCCGCTCCGACGGAGTCGTGACACAACCCGTCCCCAACAACACCGGGGGGACCGCTCGGTCCCCGGAAAGGACACACCATGGCACTTCTCGACCTGCAGACGATGGAGTCCGAAGAGCGTCACGACGGCGGCGGTGCGAGCACGGTGAGCCTGTTGTCGTGCGTCTCGGCGGCGAGCGTCCTGCTCTGTCTCTGACCGGCACCGCGAACCGGGCTCCGGGCGGCCCCCTCCTTCGGGAAGGGGGCCGTCCGGGGCCTTCGCCATATCAGCTTCGCCGATACCGGCGCCGACCCGAGGGCTGGGCGTGATGACGACACCCGCGCACCGTGATCCGATGCGCAGCGCCCTGCGCCACGCCGGGGTGCGCTGCGCCGCGCTGTGCGCCGTGAGTACGGCGGCCACCGCGGCGGCCCTGGCGCTGCCCGCCGTGCTGGGCCGTGCCCTGGACCTGCTGCTGACCGGCGACCCGGCGGCCGGGTGGGTGGCGCGGGCCGCCGCTCTGGTCCTGCTGCTCGCCGTGCTGGACGGCGCCGCGAGCGTGCTCGCCGGGACCGTCGACGCCCGGGCCACGGCCGGACTGCGCAAACTGCTCACCGGGCGGGTGCTCGCGCTCGGGCCCCGGGCGGTGGCCCGGTTCGGCGCCGGGGACCTGGTCGCCCGGCTGGTCGGGAACGCCGCGCAGGCCGGGACCGGTCCGGCCGCCCTCGCCGCGCTGCTCGCCGCGCTGGCCGGGCCGCTCGGAGGAGTGGTCGCGCTCGTTCTCATCGACCCCTGGCTGGCCGCCGTGTTCCTGGCCGGGGCACCCGTACTCGCCGTACTGCTGCGGGCGTTCACCCGGGACACTTCCGCGTGCGTGGCCGAGTACCAGCGGGTGCAGGGCCGGATCGCGGCCGCGCTGGCGGAGGCGGTCGACGGCCACCGGACGATCGCGGCGGCCGGCCTCCAGGACCGGGAGACCGCCCGGGTGCTGCGACCGCTGCCCGAACTCGCCCGCGCCGGGCACCGGATGTGGCGGGTGCAGGGCCGGGCCGCCGCCCGGGCGGTCACCGTGGGCCCGCTGCTCCAGCTGGCCGTCGTGGCGGTGGCCGGTCTGCTGCTCGCCCGGCACCGGATCTCGGTCGGCGAGGTACTGGCCGCCTCCCGCTACGCCGTCCTCGCGACCGGCGTCGGCGTCCTGGTCGGACAGCTGGCCGCGCTCACCCGGGCCCGCGCGTCCGCCGGGCGCCTCGGCGAGGTCACCGCGTGTCCCGTGCCCGTGCACGGCAGCCACCCGCTCCCGCCGGGCCCCGGCCGCCTGGAGTTGCGCGGGGTGACGGCCCGCCGGGGCGGCCGCGCCGTGCTGGACGGAGTCGACCTGAGCGTTCCCGGCGGCACCGTGCTCGCGGTCGTCGGGCGCTCCGGAACGGGCAAGTCCCTGCTGGCCGAACTGGCCGGCCGGCTGACCGACCCGGACGCCGGGGAGGTGCTCCTCGACGGCGTGCCGCTGCCCGCCCTCCCTCGTGACGACCTGCGCCGGGCCGTCACCTACGCCTTCGCCCGCCCGGCCCTGCTCGGTACGACCGTCGAGGACACCATCGCCTTCGGCCGCACCGCCCCCGCCCCCGCCGGGATCCGGGCCGCCGCCCGCAAGGCCCAGGCCGACGCCTACGTCCGCCGGCTGCCCGACGGCTACGCGACCCGGCTCGCCGACGCC
Source organism: Streptomyces sp. NPDC007162 (assembly GCF_040634175.1). Taxonomy (NCBI): domain Bacteria; kingdom Bacillati; phylum Actinomycetota; class Actinomycetes; order Kitasatosporales; family Streptomycetaceae; genus Streptomyces; species Streptomyces sp. NPDC007162. Next base: position 5,597 of record NZ_JBEYFC010000386.1, on the reverse strand, counting down.
CCGCGCTCCGGCGGCGAATCCCAACGCCTCGGCCTCGCCCGCGCCTTCGCACACCCCGGCCGGCTGTTCGTCCTCGACGACGCCCTCTCCAGCCTCGACACGGTCACCGAACACCGCGTCACCCGGGCCCTGCTGGCCCCCGGCCCGACCCGCCTGATAGTCGCCCACCGGGCGGCGACGGCGGCCCTCGCGGACACGGTGGCCTGGCTGGCCGGGGGACGGATACGGGCCCTGGGCACGCACACGGAACTGTGGCGGAATCCGGAGTACCGGGCGGTGTTCGGGGAGACGGGGGCGACGGACGGGAAGCAGGCACTTGCGGGACCGGGGGAACCGGGGCAGGGCGATGCGGGGCAGGTTGGCGCGGGCCAGGGCGACGCGGGGCAGGGCGACGCGGGGCAGGGCGACGCGAACCAGATCGGCGCGGGCCAAGCCGACACGGGCCAGGGCACTGCGGGCCACGGCGATATGGGAGGAGCGCCGGCCGGGCGGGCCGACGCACAAGCAGGCGTGGAACAAGGGGACTCCGGGCACGCAGCCGCGGGGCAGGGGGCGTGGGGCTCTGCGGTGATGCCGGGCGGAAGCGAGGTCGTCGCCCCCGCGGGGCCGGAACGGGCGGCCGGCGGGGCGCCTGCCCCCGGGGCGGGAGGGGGGACGGCATGAGGGCCCGGCGGCGGGAGACGCGGGCGCTTCTGCGGGTGCGCGGTCCGGTGCTGGTGCGGCTCGCCCTGTGGTCGGTGCTGGAAGCCGGGCAGACCTTCCTGCTCGGGTACGCCCTGGCCCGGGCGCTGGACGCCGGGTTCCTGGCGGGGGACGTGCGGACCGGCCTGGCGTGGCTCGCGGCGGCCGGGGGTGGGGTGGCGGTGGGGGCGTACGGGACCCGGCGGGTGTACGGCGTGGTCGCCGATCTGGTCGAACCGGTCCGGGACCGCCTGGTCGCGGGGGTGGTCGCGAGGGGGGTGCGGGACGCGGACCGGGGTGCGCTGTCCGGGCTGACCCAGCAGGCGGAGATCGCCCGGGACACCCTCGCCGGCCTGGTGATGGTGTCCCGTTCGTTCGTGTTCACGGCCGTCGGCGCCCTCGTCGGGCTGTGCACCCTCGCTCCCCCGCTGCTGCTGGTGGTCGGCCCGCCGCTCCTCGCCGGCCTGGGCCTGTTCGCGGCGACACTGCGCCCGCTGGCCCGCCGCCAGGAGACCTTCCTCGTCGCGGACGAGGCCCTCGCCGCCGAACTGGGCGAGGTGTGCCCGGGGTTGCGGGACGTCACGGCGGCGGGCGCCGAGCAGCGGGTCGCCGCGGACGTCGGGAAGCGCGTCGATTCCGAGTACCGGGCCGCACGGGCCCTGGCCCGCTGGAGCGTCGTACGGGTGGCGGCCCTGGCCGTCGGCGGCCAGCTGCCCCTGGTGCTGCTGCTCGCCACCGCGCCCTGGCTGCTCCGCCACGGCGTGACCCCGGGCGCCCTGGTCGGCGCGCTCGCCTACGTCACGCAGTCCCTGCTGCCCGCCCTGCAGAACCTCGTGCACGGCCTCGGTACCAGCGGGGCCCGCCTCACGGTCGTCCTGCGCAGGCTGCGCCCGCCCCTGCCACCGGAGACCACCCCGTCGCCCAACGGCCCCGGCGACCCGGCCGACTCCGGCGCTTCGGCGGCGCCGCCGCGGTCCCCCGCCGACGCCGCCGAAGCCGACGCCCCGGCCCTCACCCTCACCGCCGTCACCTTCGCCTACGGCCCGGCGAGCACCCCCGTCCTCGACGGTCTCGACCTGAGCGTCCCGCACGGCGGTCATCTCGCCGTGGTGGGACCGAGCGGCATCGGCAAGTCGACGCTCACCGCGCTGGCCGCCGGCCTGCTGGACCCGGTACACGGTGAGATCCGGGTGTGCGGCCACCCCGTGCCGGGGGCGCGGGCCGCCGCGCTGCGGGTGCTGATCCCGCAGGAGGCGTACGTCAGCACCGGCACCCTCGCGGAGAACCTCGGGCTGCTGCGCCCGGACCAGGTCCCCGAGCGCGAGCTGCTGGCCGCGGCCGAGGCGGTCGGGCTCACCCCGCTGCTGGAGAGGCTCGGCGGACCGGACGGCCCGGTGCGCCCGGCGGTGCTGTCGGCCGGTGAGCGGCAGCTGATCGCGCTCACCCGCGCGTACCTCTCGCCGGCCCCGCTCGCCCTTCTCGACGAGGCCACCTGCCATCTCGACCCGGCGGCCGAGGCCCGCGCCGAGCAGGCCTTCGCGGCGCGGCCCGGGGGCACCCTGGTGGTCGTCGCGCACCGGATCGACTCGGCGCGGCGCGCCCGGCGGATCCTGGTGATGGACGGTCCCCGCACGGTGTACGGCACCCACGAGGAACTGCTGCGCACGTGTGCGCTCTACCAGGACCTGGTGGCACCCTCACGCAGCCCTGTCCCATAGCCGTGTCCCGTAGCCCTGCCACCCCCGCCCCTCTCAGAGCCACCCCTCGCCCTGGGAGATCCGGATCGCGTCGACGCGGTTGCGGGCTCCGGTCTTGCGGGTGATCGCCGCCATGTAGTTGCGCACCGTCCCGTTGGACAGGTGCAGGCTCCCGGCGATCTCGGCGATGGACGCCCCGCCCGCCGCCAGTTCCAGCACGCTCAGCTCCCGCCGGGTGAGCGGGATCTCGGCGGCCTTGAGGAAGCCGAAGCCCAGCGAGTCATCGACGAAACGTTTCCCCTCAGCGGCACGCCGAATCGCCTGCACCAGCCTCTCCGGCGCGCCCTCCTTGTCCACATACCCGAGCGCCCCCGCCTCGGCCGCTCGTTTCAGCAGGCCCGGCCTGTTCGCACCGGCAAGCACGACCAGCCTCGGCACCGGCGCGCCCACCTCGGCCGGGCGCAGGTCGCTCAGCGGCGGCACCCCGTACGTGCCGGAGCTGTCGAGGTCCGCCGCGCACACGTCCGGCCGCTCCGTCCGCACCCGCCTGCGCGCACTGTGCCACGGCGTGTCGTCCACGCGGAGCTCCGGTTCCCCGCGTAACCACTCCGCCAGGACCGATCTCACCAGACATGTGTCGTGCACCAGAAGTACCCGGATCAACGTCGCCCCCCTCAGCCGCGGCCCTGCTTCGGTTCATCCGTGCAAGGTGTTGAACGCGTGCCCCATTGTTGGCGTACTCCACCACTCGTGGGCGCGGAGTTCCGGCCAACAGGGTGCGCGGGGGCGCACGCCCGGCGCCCGGTCACCCCCGCGCGCTCCGACTGCGGGGGAATGTGCCGGGGCGAACGGGGTAAGGGCGACGGCCGACCGCACGGCCGTGTGCCCGCTCTCGCCGTGCGCCCGTCGCCGCCACGAGGGAGCCTTGGTCCCGAGGACCTGACGCGCGGCCGGACGAGGAGGTGGGCGGGCGTGTCCGACGGGATGGGGGCACCTCCCGCGCAGCCGGAACCGGACGTGGGCGAGCAGCCGGCCGGCGACATCCCGGTCGGCCGGCCGCTGCTGTCGTTGGCGCTGGCCGCCACGATGGAGCAGGTCCAGGCGCACTCGGGCGCGGTCTACCTGATGGCGGCCGACGAGCCGATGCTGGAGATGGCGGTGATGGCGGGGCTGCCCCGGGCCTTCGCGGCCCCCTGGGAGCGCATCGGGCTGAGTACGCCGATCCCGGTGGCGGAGGCGGCGCGCGAGCGGCGGCTGGTGTGGGTGGGCGGCGAGGAGGACATGGCGCGCCGGTACCCGCGCGTCGCGGTGGTGCTGCCGTATCCCTTCGCGCTGGCCGCGGTGCCGCTGGTGACCGCGGACACCGTGTACGGGGCGATGTTCGTGACCTGGCCGGGCGCGCATCCGACCGTGCTGTCCGACCGGGAGCGGGAGGCGCTGACGGCCGCGGCCGAGCGGCTGGCGATCCGGCTGGACCGGGCCGCGCGGCAGCACCGTGCGCTGCGGCCCGAGCCGGATCTGCTGGCGACGTCGCCGTCGGGGGTGGCGGGCACGCTGGGCACGGTGGAGGCGGCACGGATGGTGGGGCGGCTGCCGTACGGGCTGGCCTCACTCGATCTGCACGGGCGGGTCTGCTTCGCCAACGCGGCGGCGGCCGAGCTGCTCGACGCTCCCGTGGACGATCTGCTGGGCGCCCAGCTGTGGGTCTCGGTGCCCTGGCTCAACGACCCGATGTACGAGGACCGCTACCGGGCGGCGCTGATCAGCCAGCAGGTGACGTCGTTCGTGGCGCTGAGACCACCGGGGGACTGGCTGTCGTTCCGGCTGTACCCGAGCACCAGCGGGCTGACCGTCCGGATCAGCCGGGCGCGGGCGGTCGCCGAGATGATCGGGGCGGCGCCGCGGGCCGACGCCGCGGCCGCCCCCCGGCTGGTCACCATCTCGCAGGTGCTGAGCCTGGCCGGGGCGCTCACCGAGGCGGTCGGGGTGCAGGACGTGCTGCAGCTGGTCGCGGACGAGGTCGCCCCGGCCGTCGGCAGCCAGGCCCTGGTGGTCCTCGGGTCGCGGGGCGGCCGGCTGCACGTGCTGGGGCACCGGGGCTACGAGGATCCGCACGTCGTGGAGCGTTTCGACGGCCTTCCGCTGGCCGAACGCACGCCCGGCACCCATGTCCTGAACACCGGTGTGCCCGGCTTCTTCGAGTCGCGGCAGCAGTTGGAGCGGCTGTATCCGGACCGGCACGGGCCGGTGGACGCCTTCGCCGCCTGGGCGTATCTGCCGCTGATCGCGTCGGGCCGGCCGGTGGGCACCTGCGTGCTGGCCTACGCGGAGCCGCACGTCTTCGCCGCCGACGAGCGGGCCGTGCTCACCAGTCTCGGCGGGCTGATCGCGCAGGCGCTGGAACGGGCCCTGCTCTACGACGCGAAGAACCAGCTGGCGCACGGTCTCCAGGCGGCCCTGCTGCCGCACTCGCTGATTCCGCCGTCCGGCATCGAGGCGGCGGCCCGCTACCTGCCGGCCATGCACGGCATGGAGATCGGCGGCGACTTCTACGACCTGGTGCCGACCCGGCCGCTGGCGGCGGCGGTGATCGGGGACGTCCAGGGACACAACGTGACGGCGGCCGGCCTGATGGGCCAGATCCGCACCGGGGTACGGGCGTTCACGACCGTCGGGCAGGCTCCGGAGGAGGTCATGCGCAGCACCAACCGGCTGCTCATCGACTTCGGCTCGGACCTGTTCGCCAGCTGTCTGTATCTGCGACTGGACCCGGAGCGGGGGCGGGCGGTGATGGCCCGGGCCGGGCATCCGCCGCCGTTGCTGAGACGTCCGGACGGGCGGGTCAAGGTGCTCGACCTGGCCGGGGGCCCGCTGCTGGGCATCGACGCGGGGGCGTCGTACCCGACGACCGAGGTGTCACTCGCGCCGGGCTCGGTGCTCGTCCTCTACACCGACGGGCTGGTGGAATCGCCCGGGGTGGACATCGAGGACGCGCTGGTGGACCTGGGGGAACTGCTCGCGGAGAGCGGCGACCAGCCCCTGGACAGGCTCGCCGACACGCTCGTGCGGCACAGTGCGGCGGCGCAGGAGCGTGTCGACGATGTCGCGGTGCTGCTGCTCAGGGCGCTGCCCGACGGCTGAGCTGTCGGAGCCCCGGGCGCCGGGCCGCGCCGGACACCGCGCGGTCCGGCCCTCCCGCCGGAGGGCCGGACCGTCCAC